>NZ_JBEZEY010000005.1:0-231148 GCF_040649135.1 Micromonospora sp. NPDC049047 | reverse complement strand
GACGCGGAACAGGCCGCCCGACAGGCGATCGAGGCACGGCCCGACTCACCCGACCTGCGCCTCCAACTGGCCTACGTCCACGACGACAAGCACGACCACGAACAAGCCCTCACCGCTGTCGAGCAGGCCCTCACCATCAACCCACACCACGAATGGGCACTCGCCCAGCGCATCACCGAACTGCGCCGACTACGCCGCTTCGACGACGCGGAACAGGCCGCCCGACAGGCGATCGAGGCACGGCCCGACTCACCCGACCTGCGCCTCCAACTGGCCTACGTCCACGACGACAAGCACGACTATGAGCAGGCCCTGACGGCTGTCGAGCAGGCCCTCACCATCGACCCACACCACGAATGGGCACTCGCCTGGCGCATCACCGAACTGCGCCAACTACGCCGCTTCGACGACGCGGAACAGGCCGCCCGACAGGCAATGGAGGCACGGCCGGATTCACCCCAGCCGTACCTCGAACTCGCCCACCTGCACGACGACCGTTACGACCACCAACGAGCGCTCGAGGCGATCGAACAGGCCCTCACCATCAACCCAGACCACGAATGGGCGCGCATCTGGCACATCGTCGGACTACGGCGACTACGACGCCTGGACGAAGCCGAAGATGCCATCCGACTGGCAATCGAGAAAAGACCCGACTCACCTGACCTGTACCTCCAGCGGGGCCTCCTGCATGACAGTCGCTACGACTATGAGCAGGCCCTGACGGCTGTCGAGCGGGCCCTCACCATCGACCCACACCACGAAGCGGCCCTCGCCTGGCGCATCACCGAACTGCGCCAGCTCCGGCGCTTCGACGAGGCCGAGCAGGCCGTACGGCAGATGATTGAGACAATTCCCGGCTCATCCCGGCCGTACCTCGAACTCGGCTACCTGCACGACGAGCGGCACGACCACCGACGAGCGCTCGAGGCGTTCGAACGGGCCCGCTCCATCGACCCCGACCGCGAACAGGCACTCACCTGGCGCATCGTCGAACTACGGCGACTACGACGCCTTGACGAGGCCGAAGACGCCGCCCGGCAGGCGATCGAGACGCGGCCCGACTCACCCGACCCGCACCTTCAACTGGCCTACCTGCACGACGACCGGCACGACAGTGAACAAGCCCTCGTCGCTGTCGAGCAGGCCCTCACCATCGACCCACTGCATGAATGGGCCCTGGCCCAGCGCATCGTTCAACTGCGCCAGCTACGGCGCCTCGACCAGGCGGAGGAGGCAGCACGCCTGGCGATCGACGCGCGACCCGACTCGGTGGTCCTACGTCTGGAGTTGGCGAGGGTCGCCGAGGACCGTGGTGACCTCGAAGCTGCGCGTGCGGCCGTGCAGACCGCTCTCGACCTCGACCCGCGGGACGACTCGGCACAGGCGGCGTGGATCCGCGTGTTGCGGCTGTCGCGTGATCTCGCGGGTGCGCTGACGGCAGCCCAAAGGTCGGCGGTGGCACGTCCGGACAGCGTCGAGGTGCTCATCGAGCTGGGAAACGCACATGCTGACAAGTACGACGACCAGCGGGCTCTTGCCGCATTCGACAGCGCGTTCGCTATCGATCCCGGCCATGTTCAGGTCGTCGAGCGTCGGGTGGCGACGCTCCAGCGGCTCCAGCGACACGTCGACGCCGAGCGGTGCGCTCGGGCCGCGGTGGCACTGCGCCCAGAATCCGAGTCGTTGCACATCTGCCTGGGACAGATCTTCGAGGAGCGGCTGCAGGCGCGGGAGGCCCTCGCCTGTTATGAGGCCGCCGCGCGGTGCAACCCGCACAACCCTCGTGGTCTGGTGGGCAGGTCAGCGGCTCTGCGCACCTTGCACAGCTACGCAGAGGCGGACGGACTGATTTCGCCGCTGGCGCGTGAGAAGCCGCACCTACGCGCTCTGACGGAGGAGCTGGCGTGGATCCAGCACGACTCGGAACGGCTCGCTGAGGCGCGGGCGACCTTCACCCGGCTGGAGCGCGCGGCACTGTCGGACGGAGAACGGGCCGCGTCGGTCGCGGGACTCGGCTGGGTCGACTTCACCTGCGGCGACTACGTGTCAGCCGAAGACCACTTCCGTCGATCGGTCGAGCTGATGCCGCATGACCGCGAGTATCGGCTGGCCCGAGCCTGGGCGCTGGTCCGGCAGGACGAACGTCGCCAGTGGGAGGAGGCCGAGCAGCTCTGCCTCGCGGCGCTCGCCGAGCATCAGGATGCGGCAGTCCTTGTGTGCCTGGGCGTGATCGACTATCGGCTCGGCCGGTTGCCGGCTGCGGAATACCACCTGGGGAAGGCGCTGAAGGTCGACCCCTACAAGGGCAGCCATACCGACCTCGCGTCGCTGTACACACAGTTGGGCCGGTACGAGGAGGCCGAGGCACACCTGAACGTCGCGATCACGCAGGATCCGTACGCCACTTCCGCACAGGTCGAGCTGGGGCACCTGCGGCTGCTCACGGATCAGCCGCAGGAGGCCGTCCGCCTGTTTCGGGGCGTTCTGCGAGTGGACCCGTCGGTGCAGGTAGCGGCACTCGGATTGGCCGAGGCGTTTACCGCACTGGGCCGATCGCGTGAGGCGGAGGACGTGTTGCGAGAAGGGCTACGGACGGCCGCCGTACCGTGGCGGCTGCACCTGGCCCTGGCCCGGCTGCTGTTCCATCAGGCCGACGCGACGCAGAACGACGATGTCTTCGCCGAGGCGTACGCCGAAGCGGTTGAGGCGATCGCAGCCGCTCCTGCCGGCGAGGCCGACCCCTACTACGTTGCCGCGGTGTGTCAGGTACGGCTGGGTGGAACAGCGACGGTGGGTGCCCTGGGCGATGCTCCCGCCCGTCGCGTCGCACTGCGACACCTACGTCGCTGTCTGGGCGTCGAGCGCGAACATGTGGATGCGCAACGGCTGGTGCAGTTGCTCGAACGCGAGAGAGGAGCCGCCCGCACCGCGGCGCTCGGCACGGCCACCATCGCGACAGTGGCGTTGGGCCTGCTGGCGGTGATGTGGACCGCGTTCTTCGTGTCGGACCGCGTCACCACCGTCATGATCACCACCATCACGCCCGTCCTGGTCGGGCTCGTCGCCGTCGCCGTGCTCCTGCCGTCGCTCATCCGTCTGAAGCTGCCCGGCTTCGAAGCCGACCTCCAGGCAGGGTTGGGTCAGATCACTGCGGGTCCCACCGGCGAGGTGGTCATCCGACCGGGCAATCTCGCTATCAGCACGGGTCCGGTGGGCTACGCGCCGAACCAGCGACGATCGGAGGACCACCGTCGAAGGTGACGCGCTCACCCCGCGTCGTCGTCGCGGGAATCCGCTCCCTCGTCGTCGGTGTCGCTCGCCGGCGGGATGGGGAAGTTTCGGTTGAAGACGTTTGTCGGGTCGTAGGTGGCCTTGATGGCGCGCAGCCGGCTGAGGGTGGGCTCGGGCCAGGCGTCCGACAGTCGCGCCGGATCGGTGTCGCTCTCGAAGCTGAGGTACAGACCGTCCAGCTGCGGATACAGCTCGGCCCACAGCTCGTCGAGCTGGGCTCTGCGCTCCGGCACGGTAGCGGCGATCACGGAGAAGTTCTGCGTCCGGTGCGGGTAGGCGGTCGCGTCGGCGGCGACGTCGTTGACGGCCGCGCCGACGGATCGGAACTGCATGATCATCACCTGACCGGACGCCATCATCGTCGCCGCGAGATCCGCCGCCTGCGGCGTGATGTGGTGCAAGAGTCCGCTGCGGGTGTCGTTGAGGCCCTGACCCCGATGCTTGTTTCCGGACGGTGCGACGATCGCCGGATAGGGCACCAACTGCGCCTGCGTGTCGAGAATCGGGCCGATCTCCAGGAACGGGCTCAGGGCAGACTGGGCCGCCTCGACGTCGTCACCGGCGTACACCAGGGTGACCTGGGCCACCGGCGGGTTACCCCGTCGACCCGGGAAGAGGGACAGGAAGCTGGTCAGATCCCGCGGTGCGTCCTCGACGAGTTGGCCCCAGCGGTGCAGCAGGGGCGCGGTGTCTGTCGCGTCCACGACGAGGTGGGCGTAGACCACCTTGTCGACCTCGTACGCGTCCAACTCGATAGCGGTGACGACGCCGAAGTTGCCGCCGGCGCCACGAACGGCCCAGAACAGGTCGGGATGGTGCTCGGCGTCGACGCGGAGCAGGCGGCCATCGGCGGTCACGATCTCGACGGCGACGACGTGGTCGACGGTCAGGCCGTGCTTGCGCGCCAGGTACCCGATGCCGGCGGTGGTGGCGAGGCCACCGACGCCCACATCACCGTAGTCGCCCGCGCTCATCGCGAGGCCGTACGGGGCGAGGGCCTGGGCCACCTGCCCCCACCGGGCGCCCGGCTCCAACCGGATCCGGCGGGTCGCCCGGTCGAGCACCTCGACCCTGTTCATCCTCGACATGTCGATGACGATTCCGCCGTCGTTCGTCGACCGGCCGCTGATGCCGTGCCCGCCACTGCGCACGGACAGGGGGACGTCCTGGGTCCGCGCGTACGACACGGCAGCGGCCACCTCGGCGGCGGTCTGCGGGCGGATCACCAGGGCCGGCGCCCCCGGCCAGCTGTAGCTGTGCCGCACATCCTCGTACTCCCGGTCGCCGGGTTGGACGGCCCGGGCGGCGAGCGACGCCGGCAGCGCCGCGCGGTCCGGACCGGGGCGAGCGTCGGGCCGGGCGGCGAGCGCACCGGTCGGTCCGGTGTCCGAGCCGCTCGTCGCGCGCTCCTTGGCCACCGCCTCCCGCAGCGCCGGGGCGATCTCCTGCCCGAGGGTCTGGATCAGTCGCGGGTCGTCACGGCCGACCAGGAAGGTGCTGAACCCCTCCTCCACGACAAGCGGGAGGAGTTGCTCGACCCACTGTCGCGGTGGGCCCTGCAGGAAGCCACGACTGCGCGACGAGACGTCGACGGTGAACAGGTTGAGCAGCCGGCGGATCTGCCGTGGGTCGCGTCCTGCCGCGACCGCCGCCTCGTCGATCAGCCGGTTGGCCGTCACCCGGTCCGGGGAGCGCAGGTACTCGAGCGTCGGCAACCAGCCATTCGCCTGCTGACCTGTCAATGCCAGCATCTTCGGCTGGTAGGCGCCGAGCCAGATGTCGATGTCGTGTGCCGGCGCGGGACCGCGCCGCATGCCGGGGACCGGGTAGTAGGTCCCGTCGTGGCGCAGCGGGCCGGGTGCGGTCTCGTCCCACACCCCGCGCAGGACGTCGATCGCTTCGCGCAGCGCCTCGACGCCCTGCCCGGCCGTCAGCCGGCGGGCACCCATGCCCTCGACACCGTCCCAGAACGCGCCAGCACCGAGGCCCAGCTCGAACCGGCCGTGGGACAGCCGGTCCAGGCTCGCCGCAGCCCTGGCCAGAACGGCCGGCGGGCGCAGCGGGAGGCTGAGGACGTTTCCCGAGATCCGCAACCGTTCGGTACGCGCGGCGACCCAGCTCAGCAGGGTCCAGGTGTCGAGGTAGTCGGAGTTGTAGGGGTGGTCCTGGAAGGTGGTCAGGTCCAGGCCGGCCGCCTCGGTCAGCTCGGCGAGCCGCACCACGTGATCCGGGTCCTGTGCGCTGGGCGTCAGGAACGTCCCGAACTGGATCTCGTGACCGTAATCAGCCATGACGTCAACATCTCCGTAGTCGTAGTGCCAACATACGATCTGTCAAACAGATCGTATGCTCCACAACTCGATTGTTCACCCACGCATTCCGGGGCGGCGCGGGCCGGCCGCGGGTTGACTGGCTTCGCATGCTGGAACCAGCAGCCCGACTTGCCGAGCCCGGGAGATGAGCCATGCGAAAGCCGGTCAAGACCGCGACCCTCCTCTTCGGGCTCGGCGTCGGTGTGTGCGTCGGGCCGTCTCTCGGTCCGGCCGCACTGTGGTCCGGAGTCGCGGTCGCCGCGCTCGGGGTCGGCCTCTCCCTGCTCGGCACGAGCGAGGCCGATCTGGTGGAAGCCGACCTGGTCGACCGCGTCGCCGCGAACGACGACACCGCGGTCGAGCGGCTGCGAGAGCTTTACCAACGACCCACGCTCAGCGGTTTGGGTCCTCGGGTCGAACAGATCCTCAGACTCGCCGAGGGGCAGGCCAAGGAGCACCGCGCCGAAGTGCAGCTCGAATGCGAGCAGATGCTGGCCGCCGCCCGACAGGAGGCGGAGACGATAGTGAGTCAGGCCCGCGACCGGGCCGCCGGGATCACCGGCAACACGCGGGAGCACGAATCCGGACCGAGCGCCTGAGGTCCCTCCCGTACCGCAGCGGTACGCGGTCAGGCCGTACGGTGGGGTGATGGTGCAGCGTGACGGGGGGAGGCCGGCGATGCGCTACCACCTGCTCGGGCCGGTCGAGGTGTGGTCTCCCGCGGGGGAACGGCTGGCCCTCGGCACGCCGATGCAGGTGCGGCTGTTGGCCGTGCTGCTGGTCGTCCGCTTCCGCCCCGGCCTGACGCACCGGGCGCCCTCCGGGCGAGTGTCGACAACGGCCTGACACCCGGGTCGGCGCCGAGGCTGAGGCCTCACCGCTGACCCGGCCCCCGCCCGCCGCGGTCTCCGACACGGCCAGGTCAGCGCCCGCGACCGTAGCACCGGCGCTGGCCCCGGCGTCCCGAGCGACTCCCTCCGGCGAGGGAGCACCTCCCCTGTCGGCGGGGTTCGCCCGCGCCGGGACAGCGGAAGGATCGGACGCATGGCGACATCAATCGCTCGCAGGACGGGCCACTGCCTGACGTACGCGGTGCTCGGCTGGGCCGTGGCGTACGGGGGTGTGCGTCTGGCGTGGACCGTCGGCGGGAACCCGGAGTTCCGGCAGTTCGGGTCGGACCTGCTGGGGTTCACCGGCTGGTGGTCGGTGGCGTTGTGTCTGACCGCGGCCGCCCTGGCGGTTGCGCTGGACCGGATGCCGACATGGCGGCCGGTGCTCGCGGGGGTCGCCTGGGCGGTCACCGGGGCGCTGGTCGCCGCCGCCGCGATCCTGCTGCCGGAGCTTGTGGGTTTCCTGCTGTTCACGGTCGGCCCGCACTTCGAGCCGACGGCGTTCGCCAGCCGGCTGGGGTGCGTGACCGGAGCGGCTCTGCTCGCCCTGGCCACCGCCGGCTACCAGCGGCGCACCCGGGGCGACTGCCCGGACTGCTGCCGGACCATCCGACCCGGTCACCGACGCGTGGTCCCCGCACGGTGGGCGCGCTGGGCCGCGTACGTCGCGGTGGCCGGCCTCGTCGTGCGCTTCGCGGCCCAGGCCGCGGTGGGGCTCGGCAGCCTCGCCCAGGACGCCGCCGTGATCGGGCTGGAGGTCGGCCTGCTGCTGGCGGGGGTGCTGTTGCCGCTGGCGCTCGTGCACGGCTGGGGTGAGGTCTGGCCGGGCTGGGTGCCGCTGCTCGCCGGCCGCCCGGTCCCCCGCCTGCTGTTGCTGGTGCCCGGTTTCGGGCTCGGGGTGGGCATCGTGGCGTACTTCGGCATGGGGCTGGCGCAGTTGCTGTCCGGCTCGGTGAGCGAGTTCTCCGACGCGTTCCTCTGGGTGGCGATGTCGGCGTACTCCCTGCTGGGGCTCGGTCTGCTCGCGGCGTCAAGCGACTACCACCTGCGTACCCGCACCGCGTGTGCGGCCTGCGGACGGTGACGGGAGCCCCAGCCGGGCGCTGGGGCTCCCGCTTCTGCCGGGTGTCCGTGCCGGTCAGTGCGAGTGCCGGGGTACGGCGCTGCCGCTGCCGCCGACGAGAAAGTCGAGGTCCGCGCCCTGGTCGGCCTGGAGCACGTGCTCGCTGTACAGGCGTGCCCAGCCCCGGTCGGCGGTCGGCGGTGCCGGTTGCCAGTCGGCGCGGCGCCTGGTGAGTGTCGCCTCGTCGACCAGGAGGTCCAGGCGTCGCGTCGGGACGTCGACCCGGATCAGGTCGCCGGTGCGCACAAGCGCGAGTGGGCCACCCACTGCGGCTTCCGGGGCGACGTGCAGGACGCAGGTGCCGTACCCGGTGCCGCTCATCCGGGCGTCGGAGATCCGCACCATGTCCGTGATGCCGGCAGCCAGCAGCCGTCGTGGCATGGGCACGTTGCCCACCTCCGGGAAGCCGGGATAGCCGCGTGGACCGGCGTTGCGGACCACGATCACCGTGTCCGGGGTGACGTCGAGGTCCGGGTCGTCGGCGGCGACGACGTAGTCCTCGATCCGGTCGAAGACGAGCGCCGGCCCGGTGTGCCGGAGCAGGTCCGCGGAGGCGGCGGAGACCTTCAGCACGGCACCGGACGGCGCGAGCGACCCGCGGAGCACCACGGTGCCCGAGCCGGCGGGCTGGAACGGCTCCGCCATGGTGCCGATGACCTCACGGTTCCAGCACTGCACGCCGCTGATGTTGTCGGCGACGCTCTGGCCGCTGACAGTGACGTGGTCCAGGTGGAGCAGGGCGGCGATCTCGTTCATCACCGCCGGAACGCCCCCGGCGTAGGCGAAGTCCTCCATCAGGTATGCCCCGGACGGCATCAGGTTGACAAGCATGGGCACGTCGGCGGTGAGGGTGTCGAAGTCCTCGAGGGACAGCGGCACGCCGAGGCGTCCGGCGATCGCCAGCAGGTGCACGACGGCGTTCGTGGAACCGCCGATCGCGGCGTTGACCCGGATGGCATTCTCGAACGCCTCGCGCGTCAGCACGGTGGACAGCCGCTGGTCCTGCCCGACCATCGCGACGATCCGACGGCCGGCGGCCTGGGCGAGCGCGTACCTGCGGGAGTCGACAGCGGGCACGGCGGCGGCACCCGGCAGTTGCACGCCCAGCGCCTCGGTCACGCAGGCCATCGTGGAAGCGGTGCCCATGGTCATGCAGTGGCCCCGGCTGCGGGACATGCCGACCTCCGCCTCCGCGCAGTCGGCCGCTGTCATCCGGCCGGCGCGCTGCTCCTCGGTGAAGCGCCAGACGACGGTGCCCGAGCCGATGTCCTGGCCCCGGAACTTGCCGTTGAGCATCGGACCACCGGTGATCATCAGAGTGGGCAGGTCGACGCTCGCCGCGCCCATCAGCAGGCCGGGGGTGGTCTTGTCACAGCCGGACAGCAGCACCACCCCGTCGAGCGGGTTGGCGCGGACCGACTCCTCCAACTCCATGGCCAGCAGGTTGCGGTAGAGCATCGTCGTGGGCCGCATCAGGGGCTCACCCAGGCTCATGGCGGGGAACTCCAGCGGCAGGCCGCCGCTCTCCCACACGCCCCGCTTCACCGACTCGGCCAGGTCCCGCAGATGGGCGTTGCAGGGGGTCAGCTCCGACCAGGTGGTGGCGATGCCGATCACCGGGCGACCGTCGAAGACGTCGTCGGCGAAACCCTGGTTGCGCATCCAGGACCGGTGGATGAACCCGTTGCGGCCCTCCGCACCGAACCACTGCCCGCTGCGCAGCGGACGATCCGTCGTCGACATCAGCACACCTCTCCGTCATCCGTGCGGCCGCGTGAGTACGCGGCGATCAAGGGGTGGTACCTACCGGAGGCCGCCGACGGACAACCCGCCGCGCCAGTGTCGTTGCAGGCTGAAGAACGCGATGATCAGTGGGATCACGGACACCAGCGAGCCCAGGATGATCAGGCTCCACAGCGAGGTGCCGCCCGAGTTGTTCGCCGACGCGATGCCCTGCCAGAGGCCGAGGCCGACGGTCACCGGGAAGAGCCGGTTGTCGGAGAGCATGGCCAACGGCAGGAAGTAGTTGTTCCAGGACGCCACCGCGGACAGCAGCAGCACGGTGACCACCGCGGGGCGCATCATCGGCAGGGCGATCTGGACGAAGGTGCGCAGCTCGCCAGCGCCGTCGACCCGGGCCGCGTCCAGCAGTTCGTCGGGCACGGCGTCGCGGGCGTACACGTGCATCAGGTAGACACCGAACGGGTTGAGCAGCGACGGGAGGATCACCGCCCAGACCGTGTTGGTCAGGCCCAGCCGGGCGAACATGATGAAGGTCGGGATGACCAGGGCGGTGGCGGGCACCATCAGCGCGCCGAGCACGACGGCGAAGCTGAAGCGCCGGGCGGCGAACCGGTACTTGGCGAAGCCGTAGCCGGCCATCACCGACAGCACCGTGGCGCCGACTCCGCCGGCTATCGCGTAGAGCGTGGAGTTGAGGATCCACCGCAGGTAGATGCCACCGTCGTAGGTGAAGAGCTGCCGGAGGTTACCGACGTAGTCGATCTGGTCGGAGAACCACAGGGTGTTGCCTCCGCCGAACAGTCCCGGTGCGTCCTTGGAACTGTTGACGATGACCCACCAGAACGGTACGAGGAAGTAGATCACCATGAAGCCGAGGAGGATCTGCAGCGGTAGATAGCGTTGCGGTCGGCGGGGCCCGGCGCTGACGCTTGTGCGGTTGGCCATCAGAGGAAGCTCCTCCGCTTGCGGGTGAGGAACAGGAACGCGTACACGCAGATGAACACGACGCCGCCGAGGGCGAACGAGATCGCCGACCCGTAGTTGAAGTTGGCGAGAGCGAACGCCTGCTGGTACGCGTACATGTTGGGGGTGAAGTCCGTCCCGATCGTGCCGGCGGCGAGATACCGCAGAATCTGCGGTTCGTTGAAGAACTGCAGGGTGCCGATGAGCGCGAAGACCAGGATGAGGATCAGCGCTGGTGCGATCAGCGGGATCTTGATCCGCGACGCGATCTGCCACCGCCCGGCGCCGTCCATCCGGGCGGCCTCGTAGAGCGTCGGGTCGACGCCCTGCAACGCCGCGTACAGGATGATCATGTAATAGCCGACCCACTGCCAGGTGACGACATTGAGCAGGCCATAGAAGATCAGGTTGCTGCTCAGGAAGTCGGGTGCGGTGGCCCCGAACATCCCGAAGATGTCGGTGAGCGGGCCGAACCCCTTGCTGTAGAGGAATCCCCACATCACCGCCCCGATGACTGTCGGAATCGCGTAGGGCAGGAAGATCATGAGGCGGGAGAAGCGCGCGAACACTGACGTCACCGCGTCCAGGATGAGCGCCATCGCCAACGCGATGGCGATCTGCACCGGGATGGCGACGAGCGAGAACCGGATGACGAACCACACCCCGGACAGGAAGCTCGGGTCGGTGAACGCCTTCACGTAGTTGTCGAAGAGGACGAAGCTCGTGCCGCCGATCAGCTTCTTCTGAAAGAGACTGAGATACAGCGCGTACCCCAGCGGCGCGATGAGGAACGCCAGGAAGACAGCCGCGAACGGCCCGACGAAGAACCATCCCATCAGGTGTTCGCGGAGGTGCACCTTGCCACGGATCTTGCGCGTCCCGGTGCGGGTACGCGGTGTGCGCTGCTCGGTCAGGAGTGTCATCTTTGCTCTCCGGGACGTGGACGCTGCGGGGTCGTGGGTGGGCCGGCCGTCGAGCGGCGGCACGGCCCACCCATTCGGTCACTGAACGGTGAAGCCCTGTTCCTTGGCGTACTTCGCCACGTCGTCCTGGAGTTTGTCGGCGGCCTGCGACCCGCTGACGGAGCCCTTGATGATCTCGCTGACCTGCTTGGTCATGGCGTCGAGGTAGTACTGACCGAAGGGGGCGTAGGCGACACCCTTGTAGGCTTCGGCGGCGGGCAGGTAGACCTCCTTGTTCGCCTGCTGGCCGTCGAAGAACGCCACCTTCAGGTCGACGAACGCCGGGTCCTTGAGTGCGGTGAGGTTCAGCGGGAAGATGATCTGGTTGGTCCAGCCGTCGGTGAGTGACTCCTTGTCGGCGTAGAGCCCGTAGGCGACCTTCGCCGCCAACTCCGGCTTCTTGGCCTGCTTGGTCACCGAGAACGCCGACCCGCCCCAGTTGACCTGCACCGGATTGTTCGCATCCCACTGCGGCAGCGGCGCCACCGCGAACTTGCCGGTGTCCTGTCCCTTACCGACGCCCGCGCCGGTGAGGTAGCCGGGCGCCCAGGCCGCCGAGATGTACGTCGCGTAGTTGCCGTTGATCACGCCGGAGATGTACTCCGGGGTGAACTGGTCCTGCGTACCGACAAGGCCCTTCTTGGCGAGGCCACCCCAGTAGTCGAGCACGTCCTTGGACGCCTGGTCGTTGAGCTTCACGCCGATCGACTTCGGCTGCGCCGGATCGAGGGTGAACGGCGAGGCGCCCTTCTGGATCTGCAGCGCCATCAGCACCGCCGGGACGTTCGCGCCGAGGTCCCCGAAGAGCGGGCCACCGGCGTCCTTCACCTTCTGCGCGGCCTGCTCGTACTCGGCCCAGGTCTTCGGAGGGGTGATCTTGTACTTGTCGAAGATGTCCTTGCGGTAGATCATGCCCATCGGGCCACCGTCGACCGGGACGCCGTAGACCGCGTCGCCCACCGACACGTCCTTCCAGGCGCCCTCGCCGTAGTTGGCCTTGACCGCGTCGTAGCCGTACTTCTTGATGTCGACGAGCGCGCCCTGGATCTGGAACGTCGGGATCCGGTCCGCCTCGACCATGATCACGTCGGGTGCGCCGGTGCCCGCCGAGATGGCCGTCTGGAACTTGTCGTACTCGTCACCGCCCTGCCCGACGTTGGTCCAGCAGACCTGCACGTCGTCGTGCAGCTTGTTGAAGTTGTCGACGACGAGCTGCGTGTTGGGGTACCAGCCCCACATCGTCACGACCGGCGCGTCCTTCTTGGTGATGGTGTTCGTGCAGTTGCTCGCGTCGCTTCCCCCCTCGTCGGAGGAACAGCCGACGAGCCCGGCCCCGGCCGCGAGCATGGTTACCGTGGCGAGTATTCGTTTCGTCTTCATTGACGTGCTTCCCTTCGGGGATCGCGGTGCGACAGTTTCCTGCTCGGCGGGCACTACCGGGGCAGGAAGTCCTGCCCCGGTAGCGCCGCCGTGGTCGTGCTCCTAGCGCTTGAACAGGCGCGGCGCCAGGTCGATGAGGTTCTTCTGCCACACGTCCCAGCCATGCGGCCCGGGGGTCACCCCGTCGAACTCGTAGCGGATGCCGAGGCTGTCGAGCGTGGCCAGGGACGCCATGAAGCTCGGGTAGACGAAGTCGGTCTGGTCACCGACGTACAGGCGCAGCATCTTCGTGCCGTTGTTGATCGCCTCGACGTCGACGCCGGTGCCGCTGCCGAAGCCGGCGGACAGCGCCGCGACGTAGGCGAACTCGCCCGGGTAGGCCCGCAGCACCCCCAGCGCCTGCCCGCCACCCATGGACAGGCCGGCGATCGCCTGTTGGGACGACTCGGTGGAGATGTGGTAGCGGGCGCGGGCCGTCGGCACGATGTTCTCCAACAGTTCCCGGTTGAAGTTCGACGAGTTGCCGTTGCCCATCACGACGACCATCGGGGTGAGGTCACCGTCGAGGAACTGGTGGTCGAGGATCTGCTTGGCGCGTCCCATCTCGACCCAGTCCGTGTAGTTCTGGCCCCCGCCGTGCTGGAGGTAGAGGACCGGGTACGGCTCGGCCCGGCCCGGGTCGTACCCGGGCGGAGTCCACACCAGCGCCGTGCGGTCCTGGCCGGCCACCGTGCTGGCATAGGTCATGCTCTCGACCTTCCCGCCCTGGCCGGCGGGGACGTCCGTCAGCAGGCGGGCAGCCGGACCGGGGATGAGGAAGGTGCTCCAGGTCGGTTCGGTGGTCACAGTCGTCGGGTTCGAGGTGTCCTTGACCGCGACCCGGTCCACGATCAGCCGGTAGTAGTAGAACCAGGGCTTCAGCGGGCCCACTGTCGCCCGCCACCGGTCACCGTCGCGGTTCAGCGGCACGCGCAGCCAACTGCCGCCCGGCGCGATGTTCGCCCACACAGTGACGTGCTGGGCGTCCGTGAAGTCCGGGCCGGTCTCGAACGTGACGAACCCGTCCTCGGTGACGAAGGGCGTCGGGGTGGTGCCGACCGGCGGCGGTGCGAACTCCCCCGTCAGCGGCCGGTGCCCCGCGCTCGGGCCGCTGCCCGACACGTGCTGGAACAGCCGCGGCGCGAAGTCGACGAGATTCTCCTGCCAGGTGGTCCAGTTCGCGCCGCCGTCCGGGTTGACCCCGTCGAACTCGAACCTGACGTCGGCCCGGTCGAACGCCTTCATCAGTCGATAGGTGGGGTTGTACGCCGGATCGGTCTTGTTCCCCGTGTAGAGGCGCAACACCCGCACTGTGCGGTTGACCGTCTTGGCGTCCTTCCGATCGACCTGCGGGACCGACTGGCCGGAGAACCAGCCGACGTAGCCGAACTGACCCGGCTTGGCCAGCGCGGCCCGGACCGCCGTCGTCGCGCCGTCGGAGACACCCGCGATCGCCTGGTGCGCCGGGTCGCGCAGCACCCGGTAGCTGTCGGCGACCGCCTTTCCGAGATCCTTCAACTCCCGGCCGTCCGCGCCGTTGGCGTCGTTGATCACGACCACCATCGGTTTCATGGCACCGGCGGCCGAGAGGTTGTCGAGGATCTGCTTGGACCGGCCGAGGTCGAGCCAGTCGGTAGCTGCCTGGGTGGCACCCGACTGCAGGTAGAGCACCGGATAGGCCTTCGGGCCCTGGGCCGCGTACCCCGGTGGGGTCCACACCAGGGCCGACCGCTGCCCGCTCCTGGTGCGGTAGGTCAGGGTCCCGACCGTGCCGCCGGTGCCCGCCGGTGCGTCTGCCAGCCACCGCGCCGAGTCACCCGGAACGAGGAAGGTACTCAGGAGCGGACTGGACGCCACAGTGGTGCTGTTCGTCGGATCCTTGATGTGCTTGGTGTCGTCGGCGGTGAGCTGGTAGTGGTAGAGCCCCGGCTTGAGCGGGCCGAGGATGCCCGACCAGACGTCGCCGCGCCGGGTCAACCCGAACTCCGCCCAGGCCGCCGAGGGGCCGATGTTGCCCTCGACGACCACCTGCGACACCGTGCCCAACTGCTCCTGGACGTACGCGGCCGGAACGGTGAACGAGGCGTAGCGATCCGGGGAGACCGTCAGCCAGGGTGTTTCCGCCGCAGCCGCGGGCTGCGGCGTGAACAGCACGGCCGCGGCCGCGATGACTCCGGCGGTGAGCACCGCCGACAGCCGGCGCACGCCCGATCGGCGTAGGCGCCGGTGATACGTTGCGGTTGTCACGCTCCACTCCTTTCCTGCGCCGGCGACGGATGCGACCCGCCGGGCCGGCTCAACTCATCGGTGGATCTCGCCGTGGGTCTACCTGCACACCTCCCTCGCGGTCCACCACGGGCGTGGGTCACCCTCGTGCCGTGCTTCGTGGTGGCGCGCTCGAGCCGCGGACGACGAGGCTGGTCGGGAGCACTACCTGGCGCGGCCCCTCCCACTCGTCGGTCACCAGCGACTTCAACATGCGCGCGGCCTCGTAGCCGAGCTGGTACATCGACTGATCCACAGTGGTCAGCCCCGGCTCGGTCAGGGCTGACTCCGGGATGTTGTCGAACCCGACGACCGACAGGTCGCCGGGGACCGAGAGCCCCAGCTCCGCGGCGACCTCCAACACCTTGAGGGCCATCCCGTCGCTCGCCGCGAAGATCGCCGTGGGTGGGTCGGTCCGTCGCAACAGCGCACGCGCCAACGGTGTCGCCGACTCGGGGTTGAAGTCCCCTTCGCCGATCAACGTCGGGTCGACCGGGATGTCGGCGCTCGTCAGCGCCGCGCGGTAGCCCTCCTCCCGCGACCACGCCGACGCCAGGCTGGAGCGGCCCGCGATGAACCCGATCCGCCGGTGACCCAGGCTCAGCAGGTGCTCGACCGCCGTGGTGGCGCCGGCGAGGTTGTCGGCGGTCACCGAGGGCGCCGTCGAGCCGCGCACCGGGTCGATGGCCACGATCGGGGTCCGGCTCTGCACCTCACCCCAGGGGGTGACGACGATGCACCCGTCGGTGAGGGTGCCGGACAGCCGGGCGATGTGCCGCTTCTCCCAGCCCTCCGAATAGGACCCGTAGAGGTCACTGTTGGCATAGATGATCAGGTCGAAGCCGGAGCGGCTCAGCGCCTTCATCGCTCCCTTGAGCACCTCGGCCGTGTACGACTGGAAGCTGTGCGTCACCAGGCCCAGGACGTTCGTGCGGCTGCGCCGCAGACTGGTGGCCACCAGGCTCGACTCGTAGCCGAGCTGCTCGATTGCCGAACGGACCTGAGCGATAGTGCGGGCACTGACGCCGTAATGCCCGTTGACCACCCGCGAGACGGTGGCTGTCGAAACGCCGGCAACCCGCGCGACATCACTCATTGTGGCCGGCGCATTGACCTCAATCATGCCGCTTCCTCTGGACTGCAATCGTTATCGGTTACGTTTCCAGGGTGTTGCCAACGTAACCGACAGGGGTTACGAGCACAAGACCTCCGCGCTCCTTACCCGAGCGCTGGCACACCGTCCTACCAGGACTCGGACCAGGCCATGACGACGCGCCGGGGCCGGTCACAGAAATGCTGACAGAGGTCACTCTCGGTGGCTGGCGGGGAGTGTGGTTCCGCAGTTCCCCAGCCCGGCGAGAACGGCGCGCCAGGGCCGCGAGATTCCATTTCGCGGGGCCGCACGGAATGCGGACAGCGGAACAATCCGGCCCGGTTAGGCGCGGCGGTCAAACGTCGCCGGACTCCGGCTCGACAGTGGTCGCCCGGGTCGCCGAACATTTACCGCTTGGCGCTGTTCCCTACCGTAAACGTTCTCGGTAACGTTTACATTGATCGAGAACGTAGCCCACCGCCACCGCGATGTCCAGACCTCACACGGACCCCACCACCCCCGGTTCCGCGCCGCGGCAGCGATCCCGGCGTCGGGACCTCGCACGAAGGGAGCCCGTCCTGAACCCCCACCTCGACACGGCGTCGGCGTACCTGGCCGGCACCGGATGTCCACTCCCCCACCACCCCGAGCCGCTGCCGGACCGGCCGGTCGGAACCACCCCGCCGGGCACCCGGGAGGCATCGTGAACACCGCCCGGTTGAGCCTGGACCCCCGTCGGCGCGTGGCGCCGGTGCCGCGTCGGCTCTTCGGCTCGTTCGTGGAGCACCTGGGTCGCGCCGTCTACACCGGCATCTACGAGCCGGGCCACCCAACGGCCGACGCCGACGGCTTCCGGGGCGACGTCCTGGCGCTCGTGCGGGAGCTGGGCGTGACCACGATCCGCTACCCGGGTGGCAACTTCGTCTCCTCCTACCGGTGGGAGGACGGCGTCGGGCCGGTCGACAAGCGACCGGCCCGGCTCGACCTCGCCTGGCACAGCCTGGAGACCAACGCGTTCGGTCTCGACGAGTTCATGCGCTGGCTCGGCAAGGCCGAGGTCGAACCGATCATGGCGGTCAACCTGGGCACCCGCGGCACCGCCGAGGCGGTCGACCTACTCGAGTACGCCAATCACCGCGGTGGCAGCCACCTCGCCGACCAGCGGCGCGCAAACGGCGCGGCCGACCCGTACGGCATCCGGCTCTGGTGTCTGGGCAACGAGATGGACGGCCCGTGGCAGGTGGGCCAGCGCAGCGCCACCGAGTACGGGCGCCTCGCCGCGCAGACCGCGAAGGCCATGCGCCGCTTCGATCCCGATCTCGAACTCGTCGCCTGCGGCTCGTCACACCTGGGCATGCCCACGTTCGGCAGCTGGGAACGCGACGTGCTCACCGAGGCGTACGACGACGTGGACCTGATCTCCCTGCACGCCTACTACCAACCGGTCGACGACGACCTACCCAGTTTCCTCGCCTCCGCCGAGGACATGGACAGGTACATCGACGCCGTCACCGCGATCGCCGACTCGGTCGGGGCGATCCGCCGGTCCACCAAGAAAATCATGATCGCGTTCGACGAGTGGAACGTCTGGTACCAGTCCGCCACCCCGTCCACCCCGCCGAGCGGTGACGACTGGCCGGTAGCGCCCCGGCTGTTGGAGGACCACTACAGCGTGGCGGACGCCGTCGTGGTCGGTGGCCTGCTGATCAGCCTGCTCCGGCACAGCGACCGGGTGACGGCGGCCTGCCAGGCCCAGCTGGTGAACGTCATCGCGCCGATCATGACCGAACCCGACGGCCCGGCGTGGCGGCAGACCATCTTCCACCCCTTCGCCCGCACCGCCCGGCACGCCCGGGGCGCGGTGCTCGACGTGCTCCGCCACGGCAGTACGACGAGCACCGACCGCTTCGGTGCGGTGGCGGCGGTGGACGCGGTATCCACCTGGGACGACAGCACCGGTGAGATGGCTGTGTTCCTCGTCAATCGCGTCACCGACACCCCGGCCGAGGTGACTGTCGACGTCAGCGGCGCCCAGCTGACCGGGATCATCGAGTGCGTCACGCTCGGCGGCACCGACCTGGCCGCGAAGAACACCGCCGACGGCCCGGACCACGCCGCCCCGCGCCCCAACGACACCGCGCGGCAGGCCGACGCCACCGTCCGGCTGACGCTGCCGCCCGCGTCCTGGACCATGCTGCGGATGCGGGCCACGGAAGCTACAGCGTGACCTGCTGAGCCGGAGCGCCCCGGCCGCCACCCCTGTCAGCAGGGGTGGCGGCCGGGCTTTTCCCCACCGCACCGGGGAGGATGTCGAGCCCGGTGCTACCGGGCGTCGACCGGTGCGCTCGACGAAGCGTTTAAGAGCTTGTCACCCCGGTAGTGGGCGACCACCGGAGCGTTCAGTCCACCGTGGACGGTTTTCGTGAGCCGGGCCACGCCGTTGTGCACCGGGGCCGACCCGAGCAGGGTGTCACCCGCGTAGAAGTCGACCCGGCCGGCCGGGTCCGTGGTGCTGGCGCTGACGGCGTCGACAGTCGCGGTGGCGGTGACCCTGCTGCGGTGCGCGGCGCCCACCGGGGCGACGGTGACGTCGAGACCGGTAGTGGTGGCGCGGAACGTCAGGGTCCGCAGGTAGTGGTCGAGCAGCGGGCGCCAGACGTGCCAGGTGTGCACGCCCGGCACGTTGAACTCGTCGAGTTCGACCCCGGCGGCCCGCAGGGCGGCCGCGTTGCGCTGGGAGTTCTCGGCGATGTTGCCCAACCGGTCCTGGAGCCCGGTGCCGATCATGATGCCGCCGGCCACCGCCTTCATGCTGTCGAGCTGCGCCGGGGTGGCGGCCGGGCCACCCGCACTCCAGGCCGCGTGGTAGCCGAACAGATCGGTGTGGTCGTACATCAGGGTGTACGCCCGACTGCCACCGGCGGAGAAGCCGGCGAAGGCGCGGTCCTGCGGGCGGGTGGAGACGTGATAGTTCTGCTCGACGAACGGGAAGATGTTGTTCCGCAGCTCGTTCACGTAGCCCTCGTTGCCGCCGGGCAGGCCGTTGAAGTCGGTGGACACGATCACCATCGGCTGCACCGCCCGGTCGGCTATCGCGTTCTCCAGGATCAGGTGGGCCACCCCCTGCATCGTCCAGGCGGTCGAGTGGTCACCACTGCCGTGACTGAGGTAGAGGGTCGGGTACGGCGTGGCCCGGTGGGGGTCGTAGCCGTGCGGCAGGTAGACGACGATGTCGTGCACCCCGGCCGGGTTCGTCGACAGCGGCGAGGCGTACCGCCGGGACTCCAGCCGCCCGGTCCTGGCCACCGGCGCCTGGTAGCCGGTGTCGTACGTCGGGAACTTCCGGCTGGCCGGGACGTAGATCGTGCTGCGTACCGCGCCGGGCGCGCCCGGGTACTGCGGCTGGATCTGCCACCTGTTCGCCGGGTCGTCGTGCAGCGTGCAGCCGGTGGCCAGGTCGTTGGCGCAGTCGTGGGTGAACGCGTAGCGGAACGTGCCCGCGGGCAGCGGGGTGGTGATGGTCCACACCCCGTCCGGGCCCTTGCTCATCGGCAGGATGTGCCACGGGGTGGCCGCGACGTCGCCGGGCTGCCACTGGGCGGGTGGCCGGGCGTCGCCGCAGTCCTGGCAGGAGATGGTCTCCGGCCGGGAGTAGAACCAGTCGCCGTAGATGTGGACCTGTTCGACGTCCTCGGGTGCCCGGTACCGGAAGGTGACCTCGTACCCGGTCGGGGGTGTGTCGGTGCGGGTGACGGTCGGCCCCAGCCGCGCGGGTGGCGCGGCCGACGCCGCCGGGGCGACGGCGGTGGTGGCCGCGACGGCGACGGCGGTGAGCAGGGCGAGCAGCAGCCGACGCCGTGACGGCGGCGGCAGGGGACGGGGGACTGCGACGGGCATGTTCCTACTCCCTCTTCGGCGTGTGGCCGGCCGCGGTGCGCGGCCGACCGACGTTTCGACGGGCGTGGTGAACGGATACCGGCGCGGCTATGCCACCGCTGACTCCAACCTCCCGTCGACTCGCCGGGGAATGGCGGTATAGCCGTCCTGTAGTTCCTCGGGAAGGATCCAGACCGGGGCGTCCTGCCAGGCAAGCGGACGCAGGAAGCGCCGGATCGAGGTGGCGCCGACGGAGGTGTGCACGGTGTTGGTCGACGGCCAGGGGCCGCCGTGGTGCTGGGCCCACGACACCCGGACGCCGGTGGGATAACCGTCGAAGACGATCCGACCCGACCGGTCGGCGAACAGGTCGACAAGCCGGCGTACCACAGCCGCGTCGTCGCTCGGCGCACTGTGGATCGAGCCGGTCAGCGACGGTGGGACGGTCGCCAGCGCCGCGTCGAGCGCGGCGACGTCGTCGTAGCGCACCACGACCAGGAGCGGGCCGAAGCACTCGTCGGCGATCTCGGCGGTGAGGCCCGCCAGCTCAACCTCCAGGAGCGTCGGCGCGACCTGGAAACCCACCTCGGCGTCGATCCGGGGTCGGGCCGAGACGCGAGCGCCGGCCTGCTCGAACGCCGTCGCCTGCTGCTCGTACGCGGCCCGGATGCGGTCGTTGAGCAGTATCGCACCGCCGGTGGCCGAGACCTTCTCCCGCAGCGCGTCGACAATCCGCGCACCGCTCGGATCCGCCGGGATGAACGCCAGCCCGGGCTTGGTGCACAGCTGACCGCCCGAGCTGGTGAAGGAGGCGAAGAGCCCTTCGGCGATCTGCTCGCCCCGGTCGGCGGCCGCGCCGGGCAGCACGACGATCGGGTTCACGCTGCTCAGTTCGGCGTAGAGGGGAATGGGATCCGGGCGTTCGTCGATTGCCGCCTGGATGGCACGGGCGGCGCCGACGGAGCCGGTGAGCGCGGCCGCGCGGATCGTGGGGTGGCGCACCAGGGAGCGGCCGGCCGGCTCGCCGTACACGGTAGCGATCACACCGTCGGGCCCGCCCCGCTCGCGGACGGCCGCCGCGATGGCCTCGGCCGAGGCGTGCGAGGTCAACGGGTGCGACGGGTGGGCCTTCAGGACCGTGGGGCAGCCGGCGGCGAGCGCGGCGGCGGTGTCCCCGCCCGCGACCGAGAAGGCGAACGGGAAGTTGCTGGCACCGAAGACGGCCACCGGTCCCAGGGGTACGAGCATCCGCCGCAGGTCCGGGCCGCGGCCCAGCGGGGTGTCGGCGGCGTGGTCGATGGCTGCTTCGAGGTAGCCCCCGTCGCGCAGCACGTCACCGAACATCCGGAACTGGATCGCCGCCCGGGTGAGTTCCTGGTCGAGCCGGGCGTGGCTCAGACCGGTCTCCGCCTCCGCCGCCGCGATCAGCTCGACCCGACGGGCCTCCAGGGACGCGGCGATCGCGTCGAGCAGGTCCGCCCGGCCGAGTCTGCCCAGGCCGGACAGCCACTGCCCCGCCTGGGGCGCCTGGCTGGTGATCGCCTCCAGCCCAGCCTCGTCGGTCTCGCTGAGCTCCGTCGTGCGGGTTCGGCCGTCGCGCGGGTCGACAGTGCTGACCATGTTCACAGCAGTCCTCTCCTTACCAGATTGCCCATCAGATCCCGGACGCCGAACTGCCAGGGCTCACACTCCTGGGCGTGCCGCACCCGGTTGACAAGGGTGCCGAGAGCCGGACAGCCGATCCGTACCACGTCGTCGATCTTGTGGGTGAAGCCCTCGCCGGGGCGGTCCCGGTCCTGGGTGGGCGCGAACATCGTGCCGAGCATCAGGGCGGCACCGTCGGGATAGCGGTGCTGCGGGCCGATCAGCTGCCGCACCAGCTCGGCCGGGTCGCGCGACATCCGGGTCATCTCCGAGACCGCCTCCAGGTGGAAGCCGTCCACGCCCCGGATGTCCAGGCTCACCTCAAGCTCGCGCACCCGGTCCAGGTTGAACCGGTCGTCGAAGAGCCGGATCAGGGGACCGAGGGCGCACGAGGCGTTGTTGTCCTTGGCCAGCGGAAGCAGCAGCGCCGAGCGGCCCTCGATGTCCCGCAGGTTCACGTCGTTGCCGAGGGTGGCGCCGACGATCCGGCCGCTGGACTGGATGATCAGCGTGATCTCGGGTTCCGGGTTGTTCCAGGTCGACGCGGCGAGCACCCCCACCGGCACCGCGGTGCCGACGGCGGAGAGCACCTGGCCCTTTGTGAAGATCTCGGCGTCCGGCCCGATGCCCACCTCCAGGTACTGACTCCAGATGCCCTCGGCGACCAGCAGGCTCTTGAGCCGGTCTGCCTCGGGCGAGCCCGGCGTCAGGCTGTGCAGGTCGGCACCGATGTCGGCGAGCATCCGCTGCCGGATGTCCGCCGCGAGCGCCAGGTCGCCGCGGGCCCGTTCCTCGATGACGCGTTCGATCATCGAGACGGCGAAGGTGACGCCGGCGGCCTTGAGTGCCTGCAGGTCGACCGGGGCGAGCAACCAGGGTCGGGTGTGATCGCGGGTCACTGCCGCCGTGTTGGCCAGCATCTCGCCGAAGTCGCCGAGCCTCGGCCCGTCGAGCCCGGCGACCGTCGCGGCCGGGTCGGGCAGTTCGCAGATGTCCCGGATGGTGGGGAACCGCTGACTGAGGTCGATGACCTGCCCGTCCCGGACGGTCACGGGTGAGGGTCCGTCGCCGGCCGGGTCCCAGATCCGGCCGATGAGGACGCTGTCGTCGGCGTCGTCCGGCAGCGCCTCGGCGGCGGTGCCGAACCAGTCCGCGCCGTCGGGCTGTTGCCGGGGCTGTGGCACCGTCATGAGCCGCCCTCCAGGTTGAAGAAGGACCGCTCGTCGCGCGGACGGATGTCGTAGACGGCGTCCTGGAACATCCGGAGTGGATGCGGTGTGAACGGGTGCCGCTCGATCGCGGCGAGGTCCAACTCGATGCCCAGTCCGACAGCGGTCGGGATGAGCACGTCGCCGTCGGCGGTCAGCACCAGCCGTTCGTTGGTGATCTCGGGTCGCCACGGCACGTCCGTCGCCATGATCTCCAGGTACCGGAAATTCGGCAGCGTCGCCCCGAGTTGCAGCGTCGCCGCGGTGCTGAGCGGGCCGCTCGGGTTGTGCGGCGCGAAACCGACGTAGCTGGTGGACGCGAGCGTCGCGATGAAGGCCAGCTCGGCGATCCCGCCGGCGTGGGTCACATCGGGTTGGACGAAGTCGACTGCCTGGCGGGCGAGCGCGGGAGCGAAGCCCTGCCGGCCGTACCACCGCTCCCCCGCCGCGATCGGCACCGGCGACGCGCGGCGGATGTCCACGAGCGCGTCGAGGTTGTCCGGCGGGCACGGCTCCTCGAACCACACCGGGTCGAACTGGGCGATCTCCCTGGCGACCTTGATCGCGTGGCGGACGTCGAAGCGACCGTGCCCCTCGACGAACAGCTCGACCTCGCGGCCCACCGCGGCCCGGACCGCGTCGATCTGGGCGAGCACCCGGTCCAACTGCGCTGTGGTGATGGTGAGGTCGTAGTTCTCGAACGGGTCCCATTTGAGGCCGCGGAAGCCGGACGCCACAGTCCGGCGGGCGGCCGCCGCGTAGTCCTCGGGGGTGACGGCACCGGAGAACCAACCGTTCGCGTATGCGCGCACCCGGTCACGGGTCGCACCGCCGAGCAGCCGGGAGACCGGAACACCGAGGTCGCGCGCCGAGATGTCCCACAGGGCCATCTCCAGCGAACTCAACGCGGTCATGATCACCGGGCCGCCACGCCAGTACCAGTCGCGCGCCAGGTCGTAGAGGATCTTCGAGATGCGTGTGGGGTCCAGGCCCACGACCGCCTCGGCCAGCTCGGCGATGGCACCCTGGACGGCCCGTTCCTTGCCCTCCAGGGTGGCCTCGCCGAGCCCGACGATCCCCGCGTCGGTGTGCACGCGCACGATGACGAGGTTCGTGCGGTAGAAGTCGACGACAAGTGTGTCGACGGAGACGATCTTCATTCTTCGGCTCAACCCTTCACCGCGCCGGCGGTCATGCCGGACACCACGTACTTCTGCACCAGCAGGTAGAACGCGACGGCGGGCAGCGTGAACAGGAAGGCGACGGCCATCACGGTCTGGATCGGCGTGCCCAGCTCCCCGATGAAGTTCGCGATGCCAACGGACGCCGGTTGCAGGTCCGGATTGAAGATGAAGGTCACCGCGAACACGTACTCGTTCCAGGCGTGGAAGAACGCGATGACCGCGGTCGCCGCGATCGACGGCGCGATCAGCGGCACGTTGATGCGGGTCAGGGTGGTGAAGGGCCGGGCGCCGTCGGCACGCGCGGCCTCCTCCAACTCCTTCGGGATGCCGTCGATCGCACCCTTGAGGATCAACGCGACGATCGGCAGGACGAAGGCGGAGTTGACCAGGACGAGGCCGGTGAGCGAGTCGAGCAGCTCGAAGCGACGGAACAGCGCGAACAACGGCACGACCATGAGCGCCTCGGGGAGCATCTGCGTGAACAGCAGCACGACGGTCAGCACGGCCTTGCCCCCGAACGAGAACCGGGACAGCGCGTAACCGAGCGGGATACCCAGGCCGACCGAGACGACCATCGTGCCCACGGCGATGATCAGGCTGTTCAGCAGCCACCCGGCCGCCTTGCCTTCGGCGAGCGCGTCGACGAACACCCCGAACTGACCGAGGTCCGGCGTGAGCCGGGGCTGGTCGGCGAAGAGGTCGCTGTTGCTCGACAGCGCCGTGACGAACATCCAGTACAGCGGGAACACCGCGATGCCGAGTACGACGAGCACGGCGACGATCCGTGCGGTGACACCGAAACGGAAGCGCCTCATCGGGCGTGCTCCTTCTCCACGGCACGGGCGACCAGCCGGCTGCCGATGATGACGATGAGTGAGATGACGACGCCGACCATCCCGATGGCCGCCGCCGATCCGAGTTCCTTCGAGTCGAACGCCTGCGAGTAGAGGTCGATGACGAGCGTCTCGGTGGCGCCGACCGGCCCACCCTTGGTCATCAGCCAGATCAACTCGAACCGCCGCAGCGACCAGATCGTCATCAGCAGCGCCAGGAGTCCCACTGTGGGCTTGATGACCTGCCACGTGACGGCCCGGAAGGTGGCCCAGCGTCCCGCGCCGTCGACTGTCGCTGCCTCGTTGAGGTCCTGCGGAACGGATTGCAGCGCGGAGAGCAGCACCACCGAGGTGAACGGGAACAGCTGCCAGATGGTCGTCGCGAGCACCGCCGGCAGCGCGTAACGCGGGCTGTCCAGAATCGCGCCGCCCGGCACACCCAGCCCCACCGCGTCGAGCATCCGGTTCACGATCCCGTACTGGGCGTTGAGCATCCAGGTGGCGATGAGCGCGACAGCGATGCCGGGCGCGGCCCAGGGGACGGTCACAAGTGCCCGCGCCACACCGCGACCCCGGAACTTCCGGTTGAGCAGGAGCGCGACGACGAGGCCGGCGCCGATCGCGACGACGACGCAGGTGACCACGTAGACGACGGTGATCAGCAGGGTGTGGTGGAACTCCGGGTCACCGAAGATCCGGTTGAAGTTGTCGAGGCCAACCCACTCGCTCTTGGTCGGGTTGAGCAGTCTCGTCCGGGTGAAGCTGAGGTACACCTCCTGGACGAGCGGCACCGCCTGGAAGACGAGGATGAACAGTGCGGCGGGTGCCAGGAACAGGTACGGCGTCCACTTGCTCCCCAGCGGGCTGGGCCGACGCCGGGTTCGGGGTGTTGTCTTCGGTGCTCCGGTCTGCTCGACCACAGTCATCGGGTTCGATCCTTCTGAGGAAGGACGCTGCCGGCGCATGGTCCGTCGCGCCGGCAGCGTCGCCGGGTCGAGCTGTCAGCGGACCAGGTCGGTCGCCTGCTGCTGGGCGCGGTCAAGTGCCGACTTCAGGTCGGTCTTACCCTGCAGTGCCGCGACCACGTTCTGCACTACCACCTTGCGGATGTCCGGCGTCTTGGCTTCGAACCCGAGGACGATCTGCGGCAGGCTGGTCTCGGTGAGCCCGTCGAAGACGGGCAGGAACGGGGTCTCCTTGAGCTTCTCCGCGCTGCGCTGCGTGGTGGTGGCAACGCTGCTCGCGCCGAGGATCTCCTGCAGCTTGACCTGGTTCTGCGGCTCCAACGCCCACTTGATGAAGGTGCCGGCCTCGTCCTTGCTCTCGCTCGCCTCGTTGATCACGATCGGCGCGAGGATCGTGCCCTGCTTACGCACCGGGAACGGGATGGGCGCGACGCTGAAGTTCAGCTTCGCGTTCTGACCCCGGGTGGCGGTCACGTATCCGCCGTTGTTGAGCTCCATCCCGACCTTGCCCTCGGCGAACATCCGCCGGAACGTCGCCGCGTCCGCTCCGCGCGGGATCACGTTCGCGTCGTACAGGTCCTTGAACGCCTGCAGACCCTTGAGGTTCTCCGGCGAGTTGATCGTCAGGTTCTTGCCGTCGGACCACGCGCCGCCGAAGCCGTAGACGTAGTTGAAGATGTCCTGCCAGACGCCGGCCTCCTCGGCCTCCGTCTGGCGGAACGCCAGGCCGAAGACGTCGCCCTTGGTGAGCGACTTGGCGGTGGCGGCGAACTGCTCGTAGGTCGACGGCGGCGTGGGGATCAGGTCCGCGTTGTAGAACATCGCGTAGTTCGACGCTTCGAAGATGACGCCGTGCCGGACACCGTCGTGGACCATGAACTGGTCGGGCTGCTTGAGCAGGTCGTACTTGCTGGCGTCGACCACCTTGTCGAGCGGTGCGACGAGGCCGGCGTCCGAGGCGGCCTCGAACTCGGGCATGTCGAAGCGGATCAGGTCGGGGCCCTTACCACTGCCCATCTGCGTGAGCACCGTCTGACCGAAGGTCGGGTACGGGACCGCGGCGGCAGAGACCTGGACCTTGGTCTGGCTCTGGTTGAACTCATCGAGCCACTTGGTCAGCAGAGGTCCGCGGCCCGGGTCGCCGAAGGTCGAGGCGGCGAAGGTCAGTTTGGTGACCCCGTTGCCCGAGTCGCCGTCAGAGCCGCAGCCGGTCAGGAGAGTGGCGACCAAGCCGAGGGCACATGTCGCCCCAATGATGCCGAAACGAGCGCGCTGGTTACCCATCGTTACTCCAGTGTTACGAGTCAGAGTCTTCGGGATGAAATTGCAACGATCGTAGCGCCATGCGCAACGGTGTCAAGTGGCGGTTGCGCACTGCGTCGTCTACATTGCACATATTGCAACGCAAGCGATGGGCGGGGCCCATCGCTTCGAGGGGAGGCATAGCCTTGGCCCAATCGATTCGCCGCGCGATCGACCTCATCCGTCGCTCGGCGGAGCACCCGCTGTCGCTCACCGAGGCGGCGGACGTGCTCGACGTACACAAGTCCACGGCGCTGCGGATCCTGCAGACCCTGGAGTCCGCGCGCTTCGTCCGCCGGACCGGTGCGGGCACCTACGTGCTCGGCAGCGGGCTGATCGAGCTGTCCGAGCTTGCCCTCGGCTCGATGGACCTTCGTCAGTTCGCGGCCGCGCACCTGCGCGCACTACAGCGCGAGACCAGCCACACCGTGCACCTGGCACAACTGACCGGCGATGAGATCATCTACATCGACAAGGTCGACAGCCCGGCGTTCGATGCCGTCAAGCTGCCGTCCCGGGTGGGACGGGCCGTGTCGATCTACGCCAGCGCCGTCGGCAAGACGATCCTCGCCTACCTGCCGGCGGAGGAACGCGACCGCCTGCTCTCCCATGTCGTCTTCGAGAGATTCACCGACACCACCTTCGCCGACCACGAGTCCCTCGAAGCCGAACTCGTCCGCATCCGCGAGAACGGCTGGGCCACCGACAACGGCGAGCACGACGCCTACGTGATGTGTGTCGCCGCGCCGATCAGGGATTCCCGGGGCCAGGTCATCGCCGCCGCATCGATCACGGCGATCGAGGTCATCGCCAACCTCGAGCAACTGAGGAGCAACCTGCCGCGCCTGCTGGAGACCGCGAACCGGATCTCGTGCGAACTCGGTTACACGCCGGCCGGCCCGGGCCCGGACGGGTCGGAGGACGGCCGACCGATCGACGGGTGAGCGCCTGCGCATCCGGGGTCGCGCCGGGGCAGTCAGGCGCCGCCGAGCCGATGATGCTCGTCGCTCTCCATGTCGATGAAGGCCCGGATCATGTCGCGGTAGATCCGCTCGACCAGGTCCGGGTCCGCGCCGGAGTCCTCCGCCAGCACGCGGACCCGCGCCACCACCTGCGCCACCCGGTCCGGCGCGCGGACCGCCTGCTTGTCGCTCTTGAGCGGGGCCGCCCGCCGGACCAGTGCCTCCCGCCGGGCGAGCAGCCCGACGAGCGCGGCGTCCAACTCGTCGATCTGGGCGCGGATGTCGGCCAGTGCCGACGCGGTGTCTGTCATGCCGGGAATCGTCGCACGGCGGGGCCGACGGCTCGGACCGTCGCCCGACCCTCACCGCCCACCCCACCCCGGCCGGAGCGCGAGCCGAGCAGCGTGGCGACACCGGTCCTCGTATAGTTCCGGCTGTGCAGCGGGAGAACGTTCGGCAGGCGTACGGCTCGATCGCAAACCTCTACATCGACCTGTTCGGCACGCGCCAACAGGTCGACCCCGACGACCTCGACCTCATCGGCCGGCACCTGACAGCTCAGCCCGGCACGGTGCTCGACCTGGGCTGCGGCCCCGGCCATCTGACCGATTACCTCTGTTCGCTCGGCGTCGACGCCAGGGGGATCGACCTGGTCCCCGAATTCGTCACCCATGCGCGGGCGACCCACCCGGGCGTCGAGTACCACCTCGGGTCGTTCGAACACCTCGACGTCGCCGACGGCTCCATCGACGGCATCCTGGCCTGGTACTCATTCATCCATCTGCCGCCACCGGAGTTCGACGACGTGCTCACTGAGTTCCGGCGGGCACTGGCCCCGGGTGGGCGGCTGGTGCTGGGCTTCTTCGACGCCGACGAGATCGGTCCCTTCGAGCACAAGGTGGTGACCGCCTACCGCTGGCCCCCGGACGAGGTGTCGCAGCGGCTCAGCCGGGCCGGCTTCCGGGAGGTCGAACGCCAACGGCGGCCCGGCGAAGGCGACAGGCGGCCAGTCGCCGTCATCGCGGCTGTCACGCAGTAGCGGCAGGCCGGACAGCCGTCACCGTCGGCGCGACGGGTGGCGGTCGGGTCAGTCGGTCTCCTCCACGAACGCCGCACGCGGTTCGAGACGCTGGCCCCGGGCGTACTCCTCGGCGAAGCCGGTCGCGCCGAGCGCCTCGACCGCGGCCGCCCGCACGGCCGCCAGGTCCGCCGCGTCGTCGGGATCGGGCACCTGGCCCAGCGCCGCGAACGCGGCGTCCGTGACGGCGACCATCCGAGCGGCCCGCTGGTGGTCACCGTGGGCTGACGCGAGCGCGGCGCCCGCCAGGCAGACGTACGGGACGAAGTCCACCCAGCCGTTCCGGAAGACCCGCTCACGGCTCGCGGCGAACAACGCTCCCGCCGCGTCGAGATTGCCGAGACCCAACTCGCAGAACCCGAGGTTGTGGGTCTCCGAGTTGACGAGTTCGGGCTGCCCCAGAACCTCGTTGAGCGCGATGCTCTCCCGGTAGAGCTGCCGGGCCCGGGTCAGGTCGCCGGACATCCGGGCCACGGCGGCCAGGACATGGCGGGGTCGCTCCTCCAGACTCCGATCACCGGAGCGCAGGGCGACCGCCAGCGCTTCCCGAGCACGCGCCTCGCCAGCCGGGAGGTCACCACCACGGATGGCGACCCGGGCGAGGCTGTACCGGGCCTCCACCTCCCCCGCCGGATCTCCGGCCGTCCGCGCCCTGTCGATCTCGGCCTGGCTCATTCGCACCACCGCGTCGGTCTCGCCCCGGCGGAAGGCCGCGCGAACATCGTCGCTGAAACCCACTTCTGTTCTCCCTCTCGTTGCGGACCGCACTCTCAGCCCTCAGGCGTGAAAGAGGGTCCAGTTCTCCACGAGGCGGAAGCCCATCGTCTCGTAGAGCGGTCGGCCCATCTCGCTCGACTGCAGGTACGCGGCCTCCGTGCCGGCCGCGACGCCGTCGCGCAGGACGGCCTCGGTGATCGCTCGGCCCAGCCCACGACCTCGTGCGGACGGCACCACGGCGATGTTGAACACGCCGAGCACGCCTGCGGTCCGCAACCCGAGCCCGGTGCCGACGGGTCGGCCGGACTCCTCGGCCAGATAGCCACTCACCTGGTCGGCGTCGAGCACACCGCCGCCCACCAGGGCACCGAAGGCGCCGTCCGGAGCTTCGAAGCTGCGGGTGAGGGTCTCGGTGTACCGGTCAGACTCGGCCGCGCGGACCTGGCGGATCACCTCGTGCCGCGGCGCGTCGGCCCGGTAGACCACGTCAGCCGCGGTGCAGGCCAGCAGGGGCAGCTCGCTGCTGTTGAGCAGCTCGTGCCGGGCGGCGAGATCGCGGACCGCGTCGTCCGCCGCACTCCGCACCATGATCGACCAGTGCGCGGCCTGCCGGCGGACCTCGGTCGCCAGCCGGTCGAGGGAGCCGAGATCCGGCTCCCGCGTCAGGTCGTAGGCCACGTTCAGCGACGCCACCTCCGCCTGGGTCACCGCCGCTCGGGCGGTGCCCCGCTCGGCGTACCAGCCCTTCGGGGTGACCGCACAGAGAGCCTTGATGGCATCGGCGTACGACGCCGCCATCCGATCGGCGCTGGTGCTGATCGAATCCTCCTCGTTGTTCCTGGCCCGACCGGCGGTCGGCGCCACCTTGTTGCGCCGCCGGGCCGCGGGCCGGGTGAGCCTGCCTGGGGCCGGTCTCCACAGTCGGGAAACCGGCCCCAGGCAGGTAGTTCGTCCGCTCGGCCGGGTTGCGGCCCGGGCGGGTGTTCAGGCGGTGAGCTTGCCGGCGATCGTGACCACCCGCTGAGCCATGTGGTCGAGGGCGTTGAGCTGCGCGTCGCCCAGCGGTGCGTCGTTGCTGCCGCCGGTGACGTGCGAGACGCCGTACGGGTTGCCGTCGGCGAACTTCGTCGGGTCGGTGTAGCCGGGGGCCACAACCAGGCCGCCGAAGTGGTGGATCGTGTTGTAGAGCGCCAGCAGCGTCGACTCCTGCCCACCGTGGGCGGTCATGGAGGCGGTGAAACCGGCGTACACCTTGTCGGCCAGCAGGCCCTGCCCCCACTGCGGGCCGAGGGTGTCGATGAACTGCTTGAGCTGGCTGGAGACGTTGCCGTACCGGGTGGGGGTGCCGAAGAGCACCGCGTCGGCCCAGACGACGTCGTCGGCGGTCGCCTTCGGCTCGCTCTTGGTGGCGTCGAAGTGCTGGCTCCAGGCGGCGTTGGAGGCGATGGCCTCCTGCGGGGCGAGTTCCGGCACCTGGCGCAGCCGCACCTCGGCGCCGGCCTTCTCGCCGGCCTCGGCGAGCCGCTTGGCCATGGCGTGCACGGTGCCGGTCGAGGAGTAGTAGATGACGGCGAGCTTGGCCATCGGAGGGGTCCTTTCGTCGAAGTAGTTGCCGACGATAAATTTGCGGCAGCAACAATCTGACTCTAGCAACGGCAGCGAGCGGTTGCCACCGGACCCCGGACACGCCGACGCCGACGCACGGCCGACAGGGAGCCAATGCCGACAAACGGCGCAGGACGGCGGAAAGCGCCAGGAGCGCACCGCTGCTCCCAACCCAAACCTGCTGGCGGTACGATCCGCCACGTGGATCCGGACGCCATCGCCGCCCGACTCGGGGTCCCCGTCGAGGACATCGACCGCGTGCACCGCCTCGCCGCCGACCGGCCGTCGGCTCCGCTGCCCGCCAGGGCCGACGCGCCCGCGATCCTCGACCGGCTCGCGGTACGACCGGACGACGCCGCGGAGATCATGGCCGGCTGGCCCGATCCCGACTCAGCACTGTGGACCCCGGAGCTGCGCTGGCTGCTCGACCGCACGACAGCTCTGGTCCTGGCCGACCTCGGAGGCCACGGCTGGCTGTCGCCCGGTCCGGAACTGCCGCGCGACCGAGGTCCCGCCTGGCGACACCTCTACGTGTACGCGTACCTGGCGCTCGTCGACGTCGTCCGGGGCTACCACCGCGACCACGGCATCACCGATGAGGTGTCCTGGACGACCCTCGCCGACCTGGGCCGCAACCTCGCGATCGACAGGCGGATGCACGGCGAGGGTTGGCCGGTCATGCAGAGCTGGCTGACGCTGCACGCCCGCGGCGGCCTCTACGAGCTGGGCCGGTTGCAGCACCAGCGCGGCGGCACCACCATCGACCTGCACATCCCCGAGGCGGGTCCGCTGACCCCGGCGGCCGTCGCGGCATCGCTCGACGCGGCCCGCGTCTTCTTCGCACGCCACTTCCCCGACGAGCACTACACCGCGTTCGCCTGCGGCTCCTGGCTGCTCGACCCGCAGCTGCGGGAATACCTGCCAGCGGATTCCAACATCATCCGGTTCCAACAGCGCTTCGAGTTGGAGCCCTACGAGGAACCCGAAGGGCTGGACGCCGATGTCGAGGTGCGGCGATTCGTGTTCCGCACCCTGACCACACCACTCGACAAGCTGCCGCGCGACACAGTGCTCCAGCGTGCGGTCGTCGACCACCTGACGGCCGGCCGCCACTGGCGCTGGCACCGGGGCCGGTTCCCGATCCAGCCACACCGCTGACGGCGGTGCCGCCGCGGCCCCTCAGTCGAGACAGAACTCGTTGCCCTCGACGTCCTGCATCACGAGGCACGACTCGTTCTCCTCGTCGGCGGTCAGCAGCCGCACGCGTACCGCGCCGAGCGCGACCAACCGCGTGCACTCGGCCTCAAGCGCGGCCAGCCGCTCGTCGCCCACCAGCCCGGTGCCAACCCGCACGTCAAGGTGCAGCCGATTCTTGACGACCTTTCCCTCGGGGACGCGCTGGAAATACAGTCGTGGACCCACCCCGGAGGGATCAGCACAGGCGAACGCCGAGCCCCGTTGCTCGACCGGTCGGGTCGACTCGAAGTCGTCCCAGCTGTCGAACCCCGGCGGGGGCGGCGGTACGACGTATCCCAACACCGCGCACCAGAACCGGGCGACCCGCTCCGGCTCCGCACAGTCGAAGGTGACCTGGACCTGCCTGACCTGTGACATCGCTCCACCCTAGAGCGGATGTCGCGGCGCCCCCGGAGCGGGTCTCGCGGCGTCGGGACCGGTTGTGTCGGCGCGGCCGGCGGGGTCGGTCACGACAGGATCTCGACGTACCCGTCACTGCCGTGTACGCGGATCCGCTGCCCGTCGGAGATCAGCCGGGTGGCATCCACCACGCTGACCACGGCCGGCAGGCCGTACTCCCGCGCGATCACCGCGCCGTGCGTCATCAAACCTCCGACCTCCGTCACCAGGCCCGCGATGGCAACGAAGAGGGGCGTCCAACTCGGATCCGTGTGCGCCGTGACGAGGATGTCGCCCGGTTCCAGACGAGCCTGGGCCAGGTCCAGGATGACGCGGGCGCGCCCTTCGACGGTCCCGGCCGACACCGGCTGGCCGACCAGAGCGCCGGCCGGCACGTCGTCGCGGCGGTACGCCCCGGTGAGCGCCTCCCCGTCGGAGGTCAGCACCCGGGGCGGCCGGAGCGCCTGGTACGACCGGAAGGCGTCCTTCCGTTGCCGGATCAGCGTGTCGTCCACCTGGTGCGAGCGCACGACCTCGTGCAACTCCTGGAAGGTGAGGTAGAAGGCGTCCGCCGGCTCGCGGAGCACGTTGGCCCGCACGAGGCGCTCGATTTCGCCGAGCAGGGCCTGCTTGTAGATGAAGTAGCGGCTGATGATGCCGTACTTCGGGTACTCCCGGTAGCCGGCGAAGGTGCGGACCCGGTCGATCATCCGCTCGGTCTCGGCGGCCTTCAGCTCCCCGTCCGGCAGGGCCCGCAGGCGCGTCAACACCTCCTGCGCCTTGCGCCGCGCCTCCTGTCGCCCCTGCTCGAAGCGTCGCTGGGCCGCACCCGGCGGGAAGTTCGCCACGTGGTCGAGGAGCACGGGCAGCAGGGTCGCCGGCCGTTCCCGCCAACGCGGTCTGGTGATGTCGATCTCGCCGACGCAGCGCATGCCGTACCGGTCGAGGTAGGCCTCGATGGCGTCGCGCGCCTCGGTCCCGCCCGCGAGCTTCGGCAGCTCGTCCAGGAAGCTGTCGTCCTCGACGCCCCGCAGGTACGCCACCACCTCCGGATGCGGACGGATCGCGTCCGCGACGTCGAGCAGCGCGAGCCCCATCTCCGAGGTGACGTTACCGGGGGCGGACAGCGTGAGGGTGTCGGCGGCGTCCCTCTCGCCCAGCCATTCCCCCAGCCGGTCGTTGAGCCACCAGGTGGCCTCCATCCCCGCCATGATCGCCTGCATGCTCACCGGGTCGCCGAGATTGCGCTTGTGCTCGCCAAAGGCCTCCAGCAGGAAGTCGAACAGCGCCGGTCCGGTGAACGTCGCGATGTCCCGCCGCAGGGCGGCGATCGACCCTTCGCTGCGCTCGATCAGTTCGGTGACGACGGCCGGGTCCGTCTCGATCGCGGCGGACGCACCGGCGAGCGGCGGCCCGCCGGGCCCGCTGTCCGGCAGCGCCGGGACGAAGCCGGGACGGTCGAGGACGGTCTGTAGCGCGTCCCTGGTCAACGGATCGATCCGGCCGGCCATCTCCAGGAAGCGGTCGCGGCTGGCCGGTGCGCCAAGCATCCGGGTCGCGTCGACGAACAGTCGACCGCCGGCCTCGTGCATCGGCGCCATGGCCGTCAACTGCCACATGGAGAGCCCGAGCGGCTTCATCGCGTCGGTCATCATCTGCTGGTGGCCGACCGAGAGATAGACGTGGTTCTCCTGGTCGCGGGCCGTGGGGAGGGGGAAGAGCGTGGTGATCGGCCGGCTCTGCACGATCTGGAAGTCATCGTCGACCAGGCACCACTCGATGTCCTGCGGGCCGCCGAACCGCGCCTCGATCAGTCGTCCGAGTCGCACCAGCCGGAGGACCTGCGCCTCCGTCAGCGCCGGCTGATCCTGCCGCTGCGGGTCGACCGCCACCTCGTGGGTCCCGCCACCGGGCCGCGCGTGCACGGCTACCTGTTTGGCGGCCACCGCCCGGGCGACGACGACACCTTCGCGCACCGTGAAGACGTCCGGGTTGACCCGGCCGGAGACCAGGGCCTCGCCGAGGCCGAAGCTGGCGTCCACGGTGGCGACCTTCCGGTTGCCGGTGACCGGGTCGGCCGTGAACAGGATGCCGGCCGACCGCGGGAAGACCATCTGCTGCACGACCACGGCCATGCTGACCGCCCGGTGGTCGAAGCCGTTGCGGAGGCGGTAGGTCACGGCCCGCTCGGTGAACAGCGACGCCCAACACCGGCTGACGTGCGCCAGGATCGCCGCCGGCCCCAGGATGTTCAGGTAGGTGTCCTGCTGGCCCGCGAAGGAGGCAGTCGGCGTGTCCTCCGCCGTCGCGCTGGAACGCACGGCGTAGGCGGACCGCTCGCCGTGCACGAGGAGCGTGTGGGTGATCGCCGCCGCGAGATCGTCAGGGATGGCGATCCCTTCGATGCGCCGGCGGACCTCGGCGCTGAGCACCCGGATCGCCTCCCGGTCGTCCGGGCTCAGGCGCGACAGCTGATCGAGCAGCTCGCCGACCGCCGGCCCGTCCGCCACCACCCGCCGGAAGGCGGCGGTTGTGACGCAGAAGCCGGGCGGCACGGGGATGCCGTCGATCCGGGACAGCCCGCCCAGGTTCGCGCCCTTGCCGCCAACGAGTGCGACCTGGGTCTGGTCGACCTCTCGAAGATCCACGACGTACTGCTCGCTCATCGCCCCACCCCTCCGGCAGCCGCGCTCCGGCGCACCGCACCCAGCGCGGACGCCCACGACGGCACCGCCGCCCCCAACCGCGGATCGCGGCAGCCGCGCTCCCCGCACCACGACAACACACCCACGTCGTGCCCCCCGTTTTCTGTCGGTGCCGAGTCCGGCCGCCGATTCTGCGGCACGACCGGGGTCTTGCCGCAAGCCCCCCGGTACGCTATAAGTTAGAGGTGGCAGGGAGTCTGATCTCCCTGCCTTTTGCGTTGGCGCGTCCGTCGCCGGCCGGGAGCCTTCGACCGGGTCAGTGGCTGCCGGGGACGAGCGGCGCACGCCGCGCTGCCGACGGGTCCTGGCGGCGCCCCTTCGGCCATCGACGCCAGGCGGCCGACCCGAGGATGCTCAGCACCGCCGGTCCGAGCACCAGTCGGATGATGGTGACGTCGATGATCACCGCGGTCGCCAGGCCGATGCCGATCATCTTGATGCTGGTGTCCTGGATCGGCACGAAGGACAGGAACACCACAGTCATGATCGCCGCGGCGGCGGTGATCAGCCGCCCGGTGCTGTCCACTCCGACCAGGATGGCGCGCTGCGCGTCGCGGCCACTGTCGTACTCCTCCTTGACCGCCGAGAGCAGGAACACCTCGTAGTCCATCGAGAGTCCGAAGAGGACGGCGAACAACAGCATCGGCACCATCGACATGATCGGCACGGGTTCGTCGATGCCGATCAACGACAGGCCCCAGCCCCACTGGAAGATGGCCACCAGCACGCCGAACGCCGCGCCGATCGACAGCAGCGCCGACACCGCCGCCTTGATGGCGAGCACTGGCGCCCGGAACATCGCGATCAGCAGGAGCGCCGCCACGACCAGCACGGCGAGCACCATCCAGGGCAGCCGCGCGCCGACCGCGTCGGACAGGTCGGTGACGAAGGCGGTGGGACCGCCGACATAGATGCGGCAGTCGGTGCCCCGCTCGGCCGCCGGCGCCAGGTCGGCACGGATGCGATGCAGCAGGTCACTGACCTCGGCGTCCTGCGGCGAGTGTCGAGGCACCACGGTGAGCAACGCGAAGCCGCCGTCCCGGCTCGGCTGGGCCGGAGTCACCACCGACACCTCCGGATCGGCCGCGAGGCCACTGCTCAACTTCGCCAGCACGGCGTCGCCCTGGCCGCCGCTGGGCAGGTCGGCGACGATCAGAAACGGTGCGTTCCAGCCGGCCCCGAACTCCGCGGCGACCCTGTCGTACGCCCTGCGCTGGGTGAAGCTCGCCGGTGCGTTGCCGTCGTCCGGTGTGCCCAGCCGAAGGCTGAACATCGGGATCGCGAGCGCGACGAGGACCAGCAGAGCCCCGGCCGCGTACGGGTAGCGGTGCCGCGCCACCCGGCTCGCCCACCGCCCCCAGCCGCCGATCGCCCGCCGCGCGCCGGGCTCCCCGACGACCGGCGCGCTCGGGTGCCGACGGCCGATACGCAGGGCGTTGACCGCCGGACCCAGCAGTCCGAGCACCGCCGGCAGCAGGGTCAGCGCGGCGAGCATCGTCATGCTGACGGTCAATGCCGCGGCCACGCCCATGCCCCCGATGAACGGGATGCCGGTGAGCAGCAACCCGAGGATCGCCGCCACCACTGTGGCGCCGGCGAACAGCACCGCGTGGCCCGCCGTGGCGAGCGCCCGGCCGACGGCGTCGGCGGTCGGCATGCCGGTCGAGAGGTAGTGCCGGAATCTGGTGATCACGAACAGGGCGTAGTCGACGCCCGCACCGAGCCCGAGCATCACCGCCACGATCGGGGCGATGGCCGGGATGTCCAGGCCGGTGCCGACGATCAACACAAGCGCGGTGCCGGCCATCAGCCCGAGCACGGCGACCAGCACGGGCAGGCCGGCGGCCACCACCGACCCGAACGCGAACAACAGGACGAGCAGCGCCGTCCCGACGCCGATCAGCTCGGAACCGCTGGTCTCCGGGGTAGCGGCCAGATCCACCACCAGACCGCGGAACTCCACGGTCAGCCCGGCGGCACGCGCCCTGTCGGCCGCGACGTCGAGCCGTTCGCTCTGCTCGGCGGTGAGGTCGCCGAGCTCCTTGTCGTACTGCACGGAGCTGATCGCGGTGCGGCCGTCGGCGCTGAGCTGACCGCCTCCCTCGGCGAGCGGGTCGGCGGCCGACCGGACGTCCGGCTGCCCGGCGAAGTCCGCGACCACCGCGTGGATGGCGGCGGCGTGGGCCGGATCGCGGAGCGGGCCGCTGTCGCTGTGCCAGACGACGTCGGCGCTGGCGGCGCCCAGTTCGCCGAAGTGCCGCTGGGTGAGGTCGACGGCGCGCTGCGACTCGGCGCCGGGGATCCGGAACTCGTTGACGAAGGCGCCGCCGCCGACCTGCGCCACACCGAGCAACGCCAGCACGCTCACCACCCAGGCCGCGATCGTCAGCCAGGGGTGCCGGGCGGTGGTACGCCCCAACCGCTCAAGGGTTCTCTCCATGCCCCCACGTTAAGTGCAGTGGTTGTAATTTTGCAATGGCTGCAACGTCTAGGATTGTAGGATGCAGCGATGAGCGGCACCATGGGCCTTCGCGAGCGGAAGAAGGCGCGCACCAGACAGGCGCTCGTCGACGCGGCGATCGCCCTGTTCGCCAGCAAGGGCTACGACGAGACGACAATCGCCGACGTGACGGCCGCCGCCGAAGTCTCGCCCCGCACCTTCTTCGTCCACTTCGCCAGCAAAGAGGACGTGCTCTTCGACGATCCGCCACTCAAGCTGGAGCTCTTCACCGCCGTGCTGGCGCACCCGGGCCCGGATGAGACCCCCGCGCAGCTGCTGCTCCGGGCGTTCCACTCGGTGCTGCACGCGGACACCGACCCCATGGGCCAGTCCGAGCGCATCCGCGCCAACCTGATCCTCCAGACACCGGCACTACAGGCCGGTGCGGTGCGCAAGGTGTTGGAGGGCCAACGGGAGATCGTCCGGGCGTTGCTCGACGCCTTTCCCGGCACGCTTGATCCGGTAGCCGCCTCGGCACTTGTCGGTGCCATGGTCGGCACCCTGGTCGGCGCGATCACCATGCTCTACTCCGATGCCGAGGTGGCCGCCCGGATGGCCGCCGACCCGCAGCGGGTCCGCGCCGAACTGGAAACCGCCATCACGTCCACCTGGCAACACCTCGGCTGACCCACGACGCCACCCCGCCCGGTGCCACCCGTGACGCTGTCGATAGGGGTGGTCCCCTCCGGTGGGCCCGACTAGGTTCGGACCGTCGGGCAGGTGTCCGCCGGCCACCCCGACGACCCGGGTCGGGTACGACGAGAAGGGTGCCGTGCCTGTGCTGCTGAGCTGGCTGCTCTCGTCGACAGACGAACGTCCGGACGCGATCCGGATCGACGACCAGGCGACCTCGTGGGTCCAGTTGCGACGGTTCGCCGCCGCCGTGGCCGACGACCTGCGCGGTGTGGACCGGGTCGCCGTCGACGCGACCGCCAGCCTGCACACTGTGGTCGGTGTCGTCGGCGCGCTGCTCGCCGGGTCCGCGATGATACCTGTCCCGCCCGACGCCGGACCGATGGAACGTGGGCACATTCTGCGGGACTCGGCGCCCGGGGCGATGCTCGTACCGGCTCGCGGCGAGCGCCGGGAACCTCCCGCCGGCATACCGACAATTCCGATCGACCTGGAACGCGGGTCGGACACCCGCCACCCGGAGCCCGATCCGGCGGACACCGCGCTGATTCTCTACACCAGCGGCACGACCGGCGCACCGAAGGGCGTGACACTCTCCCGCCGAGCCATCGCCGCCTGCCTCGACGGGCTCGCAACGGCCTGGCAGTGGACGCCGGACGACCTGCTCGTACACGGCCTGCCGCTGTTCCACGTGCACGGCCTGGTGCTCGGCGTGCTCGGCCCCCTGCGGGTGGGCGGCCGGCTGCACCACGTGGGCCAACCCCGCCCCCAGCGGTACGCGGCGGCGGCCGGCTCCCTCTATTTCGGTGTCCCCACCATCTGGTCCCGGATCGCCGCCGACGAGACCTCGGCCCGTGCTCTCCGCGCCGCGCGGCTACTGGTGTCGGGCAGCGCCGCGCTGCCGCCGACGGTCTTCGCCGACCTGACCGGGCTCACCGGCCACCAGATCGTCGAGCGCTACGGGATGACCGAAACGTTGATCACGGTGAGCGCCACCGCCGACCGACCCCGCCGCCCCGGCGCCGTCGGTCTGCCCCTGCCGGGGGTACGCACCCGGGTCGTGGACGAGCAGGGCCACCCGGTGCCCACCGACGGGGTGGCGATGGGCGAGCTGGAGGTGTCTGGCCCGACCCTCTTCGACGGGTACCTGAACCGGCCCGACGCGGACGCCGCCGCCCGTACCGCGGACGGCTGGTTCCGTACCGGCGACGTGGCCACCATCGGTCCGGACGGCTGGCATCGCATCGTCGGGCGGGCCGCCACCGACCTGATCAAGAGCGGCGGTTACCGGATCGGCGCCGGCGAGGTGGAGGACGCGTTGCTGGCGCATCCGGGTGTCCGCGAGGCCGCGGTGGTGGGCACCCCGCACCCCGACCTCGGCCAGCAGGTGACGGCGTACGTGGTGGGTGACGGGATCGACGCGGCGCAACTGATCGAGTTCGTGGCCCGACAACTGTCGACGCACAAGCGTCCCCGACAGGTACGGCTGGTCGAGGCCCTGCCCCGCAACGCGCTCGGCAAGGTGCAGAAGGGCCGCCTCGGCGCGGAGTGATCCGCCCGGCACGATGGTCGATCTTCGACGCGGTCCCAGTGGGATCTGACCACGCAGGTCACCGGCCAGGTTTCCTTGACACACGTCGATGTTAACGCCAACATTATGACCGCTACCTGGGCGCAACACCGCCGTCATGTTCCCGTCCCGTGCACGTCTCTCCTTCGGCGGAGTGCCGCAGGCCGGCCGCCCGCGGTGGCGTCACGACCAGGCGCGATCCAATCGGTTCGCACTCGCCGCGCGGCGATCAACCGGATCGGCCCCGACGCGTCGGCCGGCACTGCCGCACCGACGGACGGGTCGCTCACGAACCGCACGGAGGACAGATGCCGCTGCCACTCCCCCGCACCGACCCAACCGGCCGCGTCCCCGGTCGTCGGCGCGCACGATCGGTGGTCGCCGCCGTGCTGGCGGTGCTCGCCGTCTCCGCCGGGCTGCCGGCGGCGGGGCCGGCGCAGGCCGCACCGGCGGTCAACTACACGAACCCACTTGTGAACCAGCGGGCCGACCCGCACATCTTCCGGCACACCGACGGCTACTACTACCTGACGGCAACCGTGCCGCAGTACGACCGGATCGTGCTGCGACGGGCGACCACCCTGCAGGGGCTGGCGACGGCACCGGAGTCGACGATCTGGAGCCGCCACACCAGCGGCGAGATGGGCGCCCACATCTGGGCACCAGAGATCCACTTCATAAACAACAGGTGGTACGTCTACTTTGCCGCGGGCCGGACCGATGACGTGTGGCGGATCCGGATGTACGCGCTGGAGAACGCCAGCGCCAACCCGCTCACCGGTTCGTGGACCGAACGCGGACGGATCACCACGCCCTGGGACACCTTCAGCCTGGACGCGTCGACCTTCGTGGCGAACGGGGTGCGCTACCTGACCTGGGCCCAGCAGGAACCGGGAATGTCAAACAACTCGAACGTCTACCTCGCTCGGATGGGTGCCAACCCCTGGCAGATCACCGGCACCGTGACCCGCCTCGTCGTGCCGACGTACGACTGGGAGACCCGCGGCTACCGGGTCGCCGAGGGACCGGCGGTCATCCAGCGCAACGGCCGCATCTTCCTTACCTACTCGGCGAGCGCCACCGACGCCAACTACTGCCTGGGCATGCTGAGCGCCTCCAGCACCGCGAACCTGCTCGACGCGGCCTCGTGGAGCAAGAGTCCCACCCCGGTGTTCGTCAGCAACGCGGCCACCAGCCAGTACGGTCCCGGCCACAACTCGTTCACCGTCTCCGAGGACGGGCAGACCGACATCCTGGTCTATCACGACCGCAACTACCGCGACATCAGCGGCGATCCGCTCAACGACCCGAACCGGCGGACCCGGCTGCAGAAGGTGTACTGGAACGCCGACGGCACCCCCAACTTCGGCATCCCGGTACCCGACGGGGCCACCCCGGTTCGGCTGCGGTCACACGACCAGGCCACCAGCTACCTGCGGCACTACGACTACCGGGCCCGACTCGAACCGAACGTGACGAACCTGGCCGACTCGCAGTTCCGGATCGTCAACGGCCTCGCCGGCGGCGGCTCGGTGTCGTTGGAGTCGACGAACTTCCCCGGGTACTACCTGCGCCACCGGGGCTTCGCCCTCTACGTCGAGAAGAACGACGGCTCGGCGCTCTTCGGCAGCGACGCCAGCTTCCGCCGCCAGTCCGGCCTCGCCGACAGCGCCGCGATCTCCCTGGAGTCGCAGAACTACGCGGGCCGATATGTGCGCCACCGCGACGGGCTGTTCTACGTGGAGGCGGTCAGCACGAGCGCCGACCGCGCCTCGGCCACCTTCCACCTGGAGTAGCCGCCACCGGCCGCGGCGCCCGCGGCCGTCCACACCCGTCCAGCTTCGCTCCGGAGCCGATCCCGCCAGGAGGACAGATGCCCCGCACCATCATGAGAAGACCGACGGCCCGTCGGGTCGGGCGTAGGGGTGCGGCGCTGGCCATGGTCACCGCGCTTGTCGGCGCCGCAGCTGCCGTTCTGGTCGGCGCACCACCGGCAGCGGCGGCGACCATCGACACCAACGCCTACTACGTCCTGGTCAACCGAAACAGCGGCAAGGTGCTCGACGTCCGGGACACCTCCACGGCTGACGGCGCGGTGATCCAGCAGTGGTCCCGCAACGACGGCGCGTGGCAGCAGTTCCAGTTCGTCTCCTCCGGCGGCGGCTACTACCGCCTCAAGGCCCGGCACAGCGGGAAGGTCGTCGACCTCTGGGAGTGGAACACCGCCGACGGCGCCGACTACCGCCAGTGGTCGGATGTCAACGGCACCAACCAGCAGTTCCAGGTGCTCGACTCCGACAGCGGCCACGTCCGGCTGATCAACCGCCACTCCGCCAAGGCACTCGAGGTCTGGGAGCGGTCCACCGCCGACGGCGGTCGGATCAGTCAGTACGCCGATGTCAACGGCACCAACCAGCAGTGGCAACTGGTCGCGGTCGGCGGTGTCGGCACCCCACCCGCCACCGGCTGTGGCAGCGGGTCGACAAACGCCGAGGCCGTGCTGAGCGGCAGCACCTGGACGGCCCGCAACGGCTCGTCGACTGTCTACTCGGGAGCGGACATGCTCGCGGCGATGCAGGCGGCGGTCAACTCACTGTCCTCGGGCCGGACGTCGAAGCAGCGGGTGGTGGTTCGTGGCTCCGGCTCGATGAGTGCGGGCTCGCGGCTGTCACTGCCGTCGTACACCACACTCGCCGTGTGCGGCACGATCAACGTGACCGGGTCGGGCTCTGGCGACCAGGCACCGGTGTACTCGCGGGGAACCACTGACGTCGAGGTGCAGAACCTCACGCTCACCGGTTCGCCGTTGTACGGGATCTTCATGCGCAACGTGAACAACCTGACCCTCGGGCAGATCGACATGCGGCTGTCGGCGGGCCTCGGGGTCCGCATCGACAACCACGGTGGCGACCGGGCGGTCAAGGTGCGCAACGTCCGCATCGACAACGTGTACGTCTCGGGGACCGGTACGCACGGGGTGGAGACGTACGGCGTGGACGGTCTGACCATCGGCACGGTCACCGCGCGCAACACCCGGGACTCCGGTCTGCTGCTCAACGACACGATCAACGCCACGGTGGGCACTGTCGACGCGCAGGGCGCCGGGACCGGCACCGGGTACGCGGCGTTCCGGATGGCCAACCGCAACGGCCGGGTGGGCAACTCGTATCCGACGAACATCCGGGTCGGCACCGTGCTCGCATCCGGGGGCGGACGTGGGATCTTCTGCGTGTCGGAGTCCGGTGGCGCGGTCATCGACCGGGTGACGATCTCGAACACCGGAAACAACGCGATCCTGGTGGAGAACTGCTACAACGTCGTCATCGCCGGTGTTTCCGGGACGGTGACCGGCGGTGGCGAGGTACGGATCGCGGCGCGGACCGAGTTCCCGATCTCGTCGGGCATCCGGTTCCAGAACCTGACAGTCAGCGGCACCAACATCACCCAGAGCCCGTGCGGCGGGGCCAACAACACGATCAGCAACGTCACGCGGGTCAACTCGACACTTACCTGGTGTTGATCTGAGCAGGGGGCGGCCGACCGGATTCGGTCGGCCGCCCCCGGTCACGGCCGGGCCCGGATCGTGGCGCTGGCGGTGGGCTCGACGCACCTGTTCGACCCGGGACCCGCCGATCACCGACGGCGGCGGGCCATCCACTGCCAGATGTGGGTGCCGTTGCGGCTCGGGTCGTTACGGGCCACGTAGATCCAGGACCAGTGGCCGGGGAACTGGTAGCCGTTCCAGACGACGTGGTCGTACAGGCTGATCAACGATCCCGGGATGAGGTCGTGGGCGTGGATCGTGTTGGTCTCGGGCGGCACGGTGTCGTCGTCGCGCGAGGTGACCAACCAGGTCGGGGTGCGGATCGCCGCCAGCTCCGCGTCGGTGACAAGCGGCGGGCCCACCCCGTCGAGCGGCTCGACGACGCCGCAGATCGGCACCGACGCGGCGAACAGGTCGGGATAGGCCACTGTCATCTCCAGGGACATGTAGCCACCGTTGCTGCACCCGACCACGTAGATCCGATCGGGGTCGACGCGCTTGCGGCGGACGAGGTCCCGGACGATCTCACGGATCAGCGGGGCGAACCGGGGGCCGTCCTCCATCCAGTAGGACGTGCTCTGCGGGGCCACCACGTACGCGCCGGAGAAGATCCGCTGCGCCTGCGGCGTGGCGAAGCCCAGCGCCCCCCGGTTGGCACGCAGCGTGGTCTCGTTGTCGTAGTAGTCGTCGGGCAGCGACGCACCCTCGCCGGCGCCGTGCAGCCAGACGATCAGCGGTCGCCGACCGGGCCGGGCCGAGTGGTCGGGGGAATACAGCCGGTACTTCAGGCCCGAGCCGCAGACGTGGTAGCTGAAGGCGTCCACCTCGGGATTCGACAGCCGGCCCTGCACGAAGCGGGTGATGGTGACCGGCGAGCCGTGGCGTCGGGCGATCGGGGTGTGCTGCGTGATGGTGTAGACGAGGTCCAACCGGACGTTGCGGCCCTTGCTCAGGATGTAGCCGAGGGTGCCACCGCCGGGTTGACCTTCGGCGTGGCTCAGCTCAAGCACGATGTTGCCGTGCCGGTCGAGCCGGGCCGCGGTCACCGTACGGTCCAGGTCGTACTCGCTGAAGATCTGATCGCCGGGGGCGATCGGGATCGGGCTGGTGGCCTTGGCGTGCACGCTGAACGTGGCGGGGGTCAGCCCGGCCGGGTCGATCGGCCCGAGCCGGCTGGTGTCGAGGGTGACCGAGGTGACCTGCTCACCGCCGTCGAGCGTTGTCGCGTCGAGGGTGAAGCGCACGCTTGTCGGATGGTGGTCACCGGCGTGGGCGGCGTGACCGGGCAGGGCCAGGCCGATGGCGGCACCGGCCCCACCGGCCAGGACGGTGCGACGCGTGACAGACGTGGACATGCGGCCCCCGTAGCGTGCGGAGTAGACGTTCGTCGATGAGATCTCAACGTAACGCCGCCGAGATCAGCTGGCAACCGGCGTCCACGGCCGCGGCGATGAACCTCCGGTCCGTGGCCGGCTCGGACTCCTCGGTGTCCGGGCGCTCGTAGGGCCGCCGCCGCTCGATAGGGGTCACTTACGGGTATCCGGACCTCCGGTGTTACCGCCACGATGGAGAAGACCCAGCCGGCGAATCAGCCATGGAGGCAACGGATGGACGACCTGACGGAAGCCCCTCCCGCACCGAGATTCGACGGGATGCTCATCGGCGGCCCGGCAGACCTGCCACCCGAGGCTCGCGCGGCCGCCATCGTGGCGGACGCGACCCGCGTCAAGGTTCCGCATCTCGGTGGCTACGAGCACTTCGAACGAGCCGACGACCAGCCCGACGACGACGAGCGACAGGTGCCGGAGTTCCACTGGACCATGCGGACCCGGATCGCGGAGTGAGCAGGACAGGCCGTTTCGCGGACGCCGTCGGCCTCCGCGAAACGGTATGTCCGCGCGACGCCATCGCCACCGCCCACCGCCGCCCCGTCGTGGCGAGCCGTTGGCGCATTCAGTCGTATTGCCGGCGCAGACATCGACAGCAGGTGTAGTCCCAGGTGTCTCGGGGCAAGAACCACACGTGGAGGGAACGGCACGGGGCGAGAGGCTACCGATCGGCCAGCGGCACCGGGCTGGCGGATCTGACCGGCCGACGCGCACCACACGGTCCTCGGCAGCCTCCGTCTGATGCGGGCACGGCACAGCCTTCCCGCGGTCGCGCTCGGCGCGGTCGCGCTCGGCGCGGCCCTGGGTGCCAACCCCGCCCACGCCGACACGCCGCTGCCGCTGCCAACCGCCGTGCCGCCGGTGGACGGGGCCTCCGCGCCACAGACCATCACTGTCGAGGTGCCCGCCGTGGTCGAGGCCCAGCTGACCGTCCCCCTGCCGCTGCCGTCGGCCGCCTCCCTGCCGCTGCCGAGCGCGATCCCACTGCCGTCGGCCGCCTCCCTGCCGCTGCCGACCGCGATCCCACTGCCGCTGCCCTCGGCCGTCTCCCTGCCCGCGCCGACCGCGATCCCCACCGGCACGCCGACCCGGCTGTCCGATGTCCCACCGTCGACCGCAGCCCTCCCGTCGACCACAGCCGCCCCGCCCACCGCGGATAGCTCGGCCGCGGATTCGCCGGCCGCACACGTTGCCCCGCAGCCGTCGCCACCCCCGTCGACGGCGACGGTCTCTTTCGGTGGCGTCCAGGAAACGTCTGCCGACCGGGCACCGGATCGGCCGCGGCCGGCGGCGACCGTCGCCGCGGAACCGACGCCCGGTCCGCCCGCGCGTCCCCGCTCAGGCCTACCGGTGTTCGCGCTGGCATTCTCGTCGGCACCGGCCGGCACCGGCACCGGCGGTGTCGATCCTCCCTCGTCGACTGCGGAAGCTTCGCTGTTCACCGCACCGCTACGACCGGGTGCCACAGTCGCCGCCGTCGACCGGCGCGCTACCGGCCGACCGGTGGAGCGGGGTCCCCCGCCACCACAGCACCTTCTGATCACCCAGTCGCAGCCACGACACTGATCAGGAGAGTCACATGGAAATCGCAGTCATCTGGGTCCCCGCCACCGTCGAGCCGTCCGAGCCCGCCGTCACGAGGTGCCTTGCGCACCTCGACCGGCACTCCTACCGATTGGCGGGAATCGTCCGCGCACCGTGGGAGACCGTCGAGCAGACGATGATCGACGGAGACGTGGATGTCGTCGTGATCGCCGACCTCGCCCACCTCCCGCCGGATCGGTCACCTCGGATCGAGGTGGCCACCCCGCCCGGCCTCGATGGTGACCCGGACCGCACCGTGACCGACCCACAGGTCGGCTGATCTGACGAAGCGCCCCGTCCAGGTTGGACGGGGCGCTTCGTGGCGGTCCACCCCCGCGCCGAAGCGTCGGGGGGCGACGGCTGTGGGTCAGGCCGCGACGGCCGCCCGGACGTCGTCGTCGGCGGCGCGCAGCCGCGCGGCGGCCTCCTCCGCGGTGCAACCCGCAAGCAGCAGCACGATGGCCGTCTTCGCGTGTCCGTGCGCCTGGTCCAGCGCCCGGCTGGCGGTGTCGAGGTCGGTGTCGGCGGCCTCGGCGACGATCCGTCGCGCCCGGTCGACGAGCTTCTCGTTCGTGGCGTTCATGTCCACCATCAGATTGCCGTAGACCTTGCCGAGCCGGGCCATCGCGGCGGTCGAGAGCATGTTGCAGACGAGCTTCTCGGCGGTGCCGGCCTTGAGCCGGGTCGAGCCGGTGAGCACCTCGGGGCCGGTGGGCACCTCGACTGCGACATCGGCGTACCGGCTGATCACCGCGTCGGTGTTGCAGGCCACCGAGACGGTCGACGCGCCGAGCGCGCGGGCGTGCGCCAACCCGCCGACCACGTACGGGGTACGGCCGCTGGCGGCGAGCCCGACGACTGTGTCGCGGGAGGTCAGGCCGAGGGCGTCGAGGTCGGCGACGGCACCGGCCGGGCTGTCCTCCGCGCCCTCGACGGCGACAGTGAAGGCTCCCGCCCCGCCGGCGAGCAGGCCGACGACCTGGTCGGGCGAGGTACCGAAGGTCGGCGGGATCTCGACGGCGTCGAGCATGCCGATCCGGCCGCTGGTGCCGGCGCCGAGGTAGATCAGTCGCCCGCCCTGGCGCAGCGACGCCACGACGACGTCGACGGCGGCCGCGATGTCCGGCACGGCCCGGCGGACGGCCTGCGCGACAGTGTGGTCCTCGTCGTTCATGGCGAGGAGCAACTCGGTGGGAGACATCCGGTCGAGGTCGGTGGTCTTGTCGTTGCGGGTCTCGGTGCCGAGGGTGCTGAGGTCCACGGGGTGTTCGTTCCTCTCGCTGGTGTTCAGTCGCCAGCCGGCGGGCGATCGCGCGCCGGTGCGGTCGACGTCTGGCGCGTGCTCGCGACTCGCCGCGATGAGGCTGAGGCGCGGTGGCGGATGGGTGGCGACCCCGGCGGGCCACCGTGCCCCCATACCAGCAGGCTGGGAGCACAGCGTAGCCAGCCCGGAGCGGTGGTGGCAAAAAGTTTCGCGCTACGGTAGACCAGCGTCACTTATTGACAACCCCTGGTAGGGAGCGAGCCGTGCGTCAACTCGACCTTGTCGTGATCGTGCTGTACCTCGTGGTGATCGCCTACGTCGGACTACGCCTGTCCGGTAGGCAGAAGTCCGCCAAGGACTACTTCGTGGGCGAGGGGCGACTGCCCTGGTGGACCGTCTCGTTCTCGGTGGTCGCCACCGAAACCAGCGTGCTGACCGTGATCAGCGTTCCCGGTGGCGCCTACAGCGGGCAGGGGTTCGGCAACGTCGAGCTGGCGCTGGGCTACGTGATCGGTCGCGTCGTCGTGGCCGCGGTGCTCATCCCGCTCTACAAGCGTGGTGGCTTCGTCAGTGCCTACCAGTACCTCGGTGAGCGGTTCGGCCTGAAGCTCCAGGGTCTGGCGTCGGTCACCTTCGTCTTCACCCGTCTGCTCGCCGAGGGCGTACGGCTGTTCGCGTCGGCCATCCCGATCAAGCTGCTCCTCGACGAGTTCGGGCTGAATGTCGGCTACCAGGCCATTATCATCGTTCTGACCCTCATCACTGTGGTTTACACCTATCTCGGTGGCATCAAGGCGGTGATCTGGACCGACGCGATCCAGATGGGGCTCTACCTCGGTGGGGCGATCCTGGCCATCGCGGTGCTCAGCCACGCCGTCGGCTTCGACGGCTACTCGCAGGCGCTCGACGCCGGCAAGTTCCAGCTCTTCGACACCAACTTCGACCTCGCGCACGTGCTCACCAGCCCGTTCGCCCTGCCGACCGCGATCATCGGTGGCGCGATCTTCGCGATGGCCAGCCACGGGTCGGACCAGCTGATCGTCCAGCGCATCCTGTCCACCCGGACGCTGCGCGAGGGGCAGCAGGCGATGATCTCCTCGGGCATCTTCGTGGTCATCCAGTTCGCGGCGTTCTCCCTGGTCGGCGCGCTGCTGTGGTCGTACAACAAGGGTCAGACCTTCAAGGAACTCGGCCTGGCCAGCAGCGACAACCTGTACCCGAGCTTCATCCTGCACGCCCTGCCGGTGGGCATCTCGGGTCTGCTGGTGGCCGGCATCCTCGGTGCCGCGATGGGCTCGCTGTCGTCGGCGCTGAACTCGATGTCGAACTCCACTGTCGCCGACTTCATCCACAGCTTCTTCCGGAAGACCCCGTCGGACGACGTGATGCTCCGGCTGGCCCGGGTGATGACCCTCGTCTGGGCGGTGCTGATGGCGGTCTTCGCCTGCGCGTTCAGTTCCAGCACCGGAAACGTCTACCTGACCGGTCTGACCATCGCGGGCTACACCTACGGAGCGCTGCTCGGCGCCTTCCTGCTCGGTCGCCTGGTCAGCCGGGCCAACCAGGTCGACGCGTTCGTCGCCTTCCTCGTCACGGTGGCGGTGATGACCTACATCGTCCGCTATGTCAAGATCGACGTCACGACGGCGGGGAACACCGTCCCCACCGCCATCGCCGCGCAGTGGCTGGTGCCGATCGGAGTCCTGATCACCCTGCTGGTCGGCGCGGTGTCCAGCCGCTTCCACGCGGCCCCGGCAGCGCCCTACGACCACCGGCGGGCCGACGAGGCCGACGACCCGGCGGCAGAGCCCGCCGGCCGGGCGTGAAGGAGACCGTGATGCGCGTGATCGGCCTGATGTCCGGCACCTCCTACGACGGCATCGAAGCCGCCGCCGCCGAGTTCGACCTCAGCGGTGACACCCTGCGGATGCGGCCGCTGGGCCGACTCAGCCACCCGTACCCGGAGCGGCTGCGCACCCACATCGCCGCCGCGTTGCCGCCCGCGTCGACAAGCACCGAGGCGATCTGCGTGCTGGACACCGGCATCGGCCAGGCCTTCGCCGAGGCCGGCGTGCGGGCACTCGCGCAGCTGTGCGGCAACGACGCCGACCTGGTCGTGTCGCACGGGCAGACCATGCACCACTGGGTCGACGGCCCGGTGGTGCGGGGCACCCTGCAACTGGGGCAGCCGGCCTGGATCGCGGAGGCCACCGGCCTGCCGGTGGTGGCCGACCTGCGCAGCCGCGACGTCGCCGCGGGCGGCCAGGGCGCGCCCCTGGTCGCCCTCTTCGACGCGCTGCTGCTGCGGGGCCTGCCCGGCGTCCCCGCCGCGCTCAACCTCGGCGGCATCGCCAACATCACTGTCGTCGCGCCGGACGCGGACCCGCTCGCGTTCGACACCGGGCCGGCAAACGCGCTCCTCGACGCCGCCGCGCGCCACTTCAGCGGCGGCGCCGAGGAGTACGACCGGGACGGGCGCGGGGCCGCGGCCGGGCAGGTGAACCAGGTGCTGCTGCGGCGGCTGCTCGACGAGCCGTACTACCGGCAGCCCAGCCCGAAGAGCACCGGCAAGGAACTGTTCCACCTGCCGTACCTGCTCGCCGCCCTCGCCGACGCCCCCACGCCGGAGCCGAACGACGTGCTGGCCACGCTCACCCGGCTGACGGCGGTCACGGTGGCCGACGCCTGCCGGGCGCACGGCGTCACCCGGCTCGTCGTCTCCGGCGGCGGGGCACACAACCCGACCCTGATGGGCCTGCTCGTCGACGAGCTGCCCGACGTCTACCTGACGTCGAGCGACGAGGTCGGTGTCGCCTCGGACGCCAAGGAGGCGCTGGCCTTCGCGCTGCTCGGCTATCTGACAGTGCACGGGCTGCCGGGCACCCTGCCCTCGGGCACCGGGGCGCGGCACGCCTCCGTGCTCGGCAGCATCACCCCCGGTCGCCAGCCGCTGCGGCTGCCGGCGCCGGCCGACACCGCGCCCGAGCGGTTGCTGATCGTCGCCGACTGACCACCCCTTCCGGGAGGATCCGCAAATGAGCACAGTCGTTCCCGCGCCGAGCGCCGCCGGCGTCCGCGCCCGCGAGGTCGCCGACTTGCTGCGCGCGCGCCTCGCCGATCCGACCCGGGCCAGCGCCGAGCTGCCCCGGAGGCTAGCCGCGGCGCACGACGCCTCGCCGTACCTGTTCGAGCCGCAGGCCGTGGTGCGCGCCGCCACGGCGGCCGAGGTGGGTGCGTTGATGGCCGGCGCCCGGGAGGCCGGCGTCCCGCTGACCCTGCGCGGCGGCGGCACCAGCCTCGCCGGGCAGGCCGGCGGCGCGGGGGTGCTTGTCGACGTCCGGACCGACTGGCGGCACGCCGAGGTGCTCGACGACGGCCGCCGCATCCGGCTCCAGCCGGGCCTGACCATCCGGCAGGCCAACGCCCGGCTGGCCCGCTACGGCCGCCGGCTCGGCCCCGACCCGGCCAGCGAGGCCGCCTGCACGGTGGGCGGCATGGTGGCCAACAACTCCAGCGGAATGACCTGCGGGACCACCGACAACGCGTACCGCACCATGGAGTCGCTGCGCTTCGTGCTGCCGTCCGGCACCGTTGTCGACTCCGCCGTCCGCGACGCCGACGACCGGCTGCGCGCCGACGAACCCGAGCTGCACGCCGGGCTGCTGCGGCTGCGTGACCGGGTGCGCTCGGCACCCGGCGCACGCGCCACCATCGAGCGGCTGTTCGCGATGAAGAACACAATGGGGTACGGGCTGAACTCCCTGCTCGACCACGACAGCCCGGTCGACATGCTCGCCCACCTGATGATCGGCAGCGAGGGCACCCTCGGCTTCGTGGCCGGGGCCGTCTTCCGGACCGTCGAGATCCACAAACACGCCGCCACCGGACTGCTGATCCTGCCCGGCCTCAGCGCCGCCACCGACGCGCTGCCCGCCCTGCTGGCCGTCGGTGCGCGTACCGCCGAACTGCTCGACGCGGCCGCGTTGCGGGTCAGCCAGCGCGACCCGGACGCGAGCCCGGCCCTGCGTGGGCTGACGGTGAGCGGGCACGCCGCGCTGCTCGTGGAGTTCGCCGAGGACAGCGCGGAACGGCTGGCCGCCACGCTCGCCGACGCCCAGCCCGTGCTCGACCGGCTGCCCGCCGTCACCGGCACCGGGCTGACCCACGACCCGCGCGAACGGGCCAGGCTCTGGCACCTGCGCAAGGGCCTCTACACGGCGGTCGCCGGTGCCCGCGCGCCCGGCACCACGGCCCTGCTCGAGGACATCGCGGTGCCGATGCCACGGCTGACCGGCACCTGTGATGGGCTGATCCGCCTGTTCGAGCGGCACGGCTATCCGGACGCGGTGATCTTCGGACACGCCCGCGACGGCAACCTGCACTTCATGTTGACCCAGTCCTTCGACACGGCGGCCGAGATCGACCGCTACGCCCGGTTCACCGACGACATGGTCGACCTCGTGCTTGCCGAAGGGGGCACCCTCAAGGCCGAGCACGGCACCGGACGGGCCATGGCCCCCTTCGTCCGCCGCCAGTACGGCGACGAACTGTACGACGTGATGCGCGAGCTCAAGCGGTTGTGCGATCCGAGCGGCCTGCTCAACCCCGGCGTGCTGCTCAACGACGACCCGACAGTGCACCTGCGCCAGCTCAAGGCCGTCCCGACTGTCGACCCCGAGTTGGACGCCTGCGTGGAGTGCGGTTACTGCGAGCCGGTCTGCCCCACCGCCGACGTCACCACCACCCCCCGGCAGCGCATCGTCCTGCAACGGCAGATCGCCCTGGCCACCGCCGCCGGTGACGAGGAGCGCCGCCGCGAACTGAGCGCCGACTACGCGTACGCCGCGGTGGACAGTTGCGCCGCGGACAGCCTCTGCGTCACCGCCTGCCCGGTCGGCATCGACACCGGGGTGGCGATGAAGCGGCTGCGCGCCGAGCGGCACAGCCCGCGCGCCCAGCGCACCGCCCGCACCGCCGCCCGGCACTGGCAGGCCGCCGTGACAGGTGTCCGGGTGGGCCTGACCGCCGCGCACGCCGTACCGGCACCGCTGACCCGCGCCGCCACCGGGGTGCTCCGTGGGCTCGGCGGCACCGAACTCGTACCGGAGTGGAGCGACGACATGCCGCGCGCCGGCGCGCCCCGCCCCGCACCCCGCAACGCGCCGGACGCCCGGGCGGTGTTCTTCGCGGCCTGCGTCGGCAGCCTCTTCGCCCCCCAGGACGGCCCGGCCGGCGGCGCGGCGGCGGCGTTCCTGCGCCTGTGCGAGCTGGCCGGGGTGCCGGTCGTCGTACCGGCCGGCACGTCGGGTCTGTGCTGCGGAACGCCCTGGCAGTCAAAGGGGTACCCGGCCGGGCACCGCGAGATGGCCGAGCGGACCCTCGCCACGCTCTGGGCGGCCAGCGACCAGGGCCGGCTGCCCGTCGTGTGCGACGCGTCGTCCTGCACCCACGGGCTGACCCAGCTGACCGCCGCGCTCGCCGAGGAGGACCGGGCGCGCTACCGCGACCTGCGCTTCGTCGACAGCGTCACGTTCACCGCCGAGCACCTGCTGCCGGCGCTGCCGGAGCCCCGGCGGCTGGGCTCACTGGCCCTGCACCCCACCTGCTCCACAGTGCACCTCGACGGCGTCGACGACCTGCGCACGGTGGCCGGCGCGGTCGCCGACACGGTGACCGTGCCGGACAGCTGGGGCTGCTGCGCCTTCGCCGGCGACCGGGGGCTGCTGCACCCCGAGGTGACCGCCGGGGCCACCGCGGCGCAGGCCGCTGAGATCAACGAGCGTGACCACGACGCGTACGCCTCCTGCAACCGGACCTGCGAGATGGGCATGAGCCGGGCCACCGGGCAGCCGTACCGGCACGTGCTCCAGGTCCTCGTCGAGGCGGTCGAACCGCCCGCGTAGTCCCGGATCCTCGTCAGCGCCGGGAGCGGACGTCAGCCGCCCACGCCCCGGACCGCCTCGATGATCGTCTCGGCGACCTCGCCCGGCCGGGCCACCACCATGGCGTGCGAACCACCGGCGATCTCACGCTGGCCCCGCGGTTGGGCCCGCTCGGCCATGAACCGGTGTGCGGCGACCGGGATGTTGTTGTCGGCGTCGCCGAACACGAACCAACTGGGCAGCGATCGCCAGGCCGGGTCGCCGGTGAGCCCGTCACCCAGGGCCTTCTCGGTGATCGGCCGCTGGGTCCGGGCCATCAGCGCGGCGGTGTCCGCCGACACGTCCGCGACGAACTGCTTGTGGAAGGTGTCCTGGCCGATCGCCACCTCGTTGCCGCCGGTCGACAGTGGGTACTGCACGAGCGTGTCGGCGAGCGTGCTGCCGGGAAACATCCCGGACAGCGACAGCGCCGACTCACCGGTGTCCGGGCTGAAGGCGTTCACGTACACGAGGGCCCGCACCAGTGTCTCGCCGGCGGCGGCCTGCGTGATCACCATGCCAGCGTAGGAGTGTCCGACCAGGACGACCGGGCCGCCGATCCCGCGTACCACGTCCCGCAGGTAGGCGGCGTCGCCGGCGAGCTCGCGCAGCGGGTTGGCGGCGGCGACCACGTTGTACGCGGCGCCCAACCGCTCGATCACGCCGTTCCAGCTCGCCGACTCGGCGAACGCCCCGTGTACGAGAACGATGGTGGGCTGCGGATCAGACATAGCACGCACTCCCTCACTCCGTGACACTGTTGCACCCACGGCCGCGCCGGTGCGCCTGATTACCCGTCACGCGAGAGCGAAACATCCGGTGCTCTCACTCGTCCGAGGGTTGCTCCTTCGTCAGGTGCAGCAACCACCCCTCGCTCGTGCGGATGAGCGCGTACCGTCGTCGGCCCGCGCGGCCGTGCAGCGTGAACAGCAGGCGGCGTTCGTCGCGGTCGTGCTCCTCCCAGGTGCCGATGTCGGCGATCGACTTGTCGGCGTCCTCGTAGGTGAGGTGGTCAAGGTGGTGGTCCGCCACGGCGATCGCGAGCCGGTTGCCGCGAGGGTCGTCCGGCAGGCCGCGGGGTACCGCCCAGGAACGCAGCACACCGGCCTCCTCAAGCCGCAGGTCGAAGTGCGGTCGTGGCTTGCGGTGGTGGTGCAGCACGAAGGCAGGTGGCACGCTGTCGATTGTCGCCGCCCCGCCACGCTCTCGCTGGCGACCCGCTCGTCACCACGGTGACCGAGGTTGACCTGGCCTATCCGGTCACCGCGCTCGCCATCCGGCTTACCGCCTCGGCGATCACCTCCGGCGCGGTGGCCAGATTCAGCCGAACGTGCCCGCCGCCGCCGGTGCCGAACGCCGAACCCGGGTTGAGCGCCACCCGCCCACTGTCGAGGAACACCGCCGCGGGATCGTCGCCGAGGCCCAGGGGGCGGCAGTCGAGCCAGGCGAGATAGGTGGCCTGACCCGGTTGGTAACCGATGGCCGGCAGGTGCTCACCGAGCAGCGCGGCGAGGAGCCGACGGTTGTCGTCCAGGCCGGCCACCAGGGCGTCGAGCCACTCTTCACCGTCGCGGAAGGCCGCGGTGTGGGCGATGACACCGATATGGCTGGTGCTGACGCTGGCCTCGAACGGAACGCGGGCGAGGTCCGCGGCCGCCGCCGGGCCGGCGATGAGCAGCGCGGCGCGCAGGCCGGCCAGGTTCCACCCCTTCGAGGCGGACATCAGCGACAGGCCGTTCTCCGCGCCGGGCACCGAGAGGTACGGCACGAAGCGCTCTCCCCCGACCACCACCGGGGCGTGGATCTCGTCGGCGACCACCCGCACCCCGTGCCGCCCGGCCAAGCTGGCGACGGCCGCCAACTCGTCCGCTGTGTGCAGGACACCGGTCGGGTTGTGCGGGCTGCACAGCAGGTACGCCGCCGGCCGGCCACCGGCCCGCGCCCGGTGGAACGCCTCCTCCAAGGCGCCGAGGTCGAGCCGCAGGTCGGCGCCGAGCGGTGCCTCCACGATCCGGCGACCGGCGTGCCCCACGAACTCGTAGAACGGCGGGTAGACCGGGCAGTTGACGACCACCGCGTCGCCCGGCCCGGTGACCAGCCGCAACGCCTCGACGACACCGTGCATCACGTCGGGCACCAGCGCGGTGCGCTGTACCGCCAGCCCGTCCCACCCCCACCGCCGCCGGGCGAACTCGGCAAGCGCCTGCGGGTACGCCGTCCCGGCGGGGTAGCCGGTGTCGCCCCGCGCGAGGGCGTCGGTGACCGCCCGCACGACCGGCTCGGCAAGCGGCACGTCCATCTCCGCGACCCAGAGCGGCAGCACGTCGTCTGGGTACTCCCGCCACTTGAGGCTGGTCCGTTCGCGGAGCTGATCGATGGTGAGCTGGCGAAGGGGATTCATCGAGTCTCGGGTACCGCTCAACACGCCACTCATCGCCGAAGCCTATGCCGCGCCCCGTCGCGGGGCTCACCGCCACCTGGTCGGCCAGTTCCGCGAGGCCGGGTGCGGTCAGTCGCTGAGACCGAGGTGCAGCAGCCACACCCGGGCGTCCACCCGAACGACGAGGTCGACGTAGACGGCTTCGTACCAGTGGCTGGTGTCGACGGTGAGTTCCCAGGATTCGACGGAGCCGGGCCAGATCCGGCGCAGCAGCGCCACGACCCAGCCGGTGACCGCCTCGGCCAACTGCCGGGCCGGCATCTTCTCGGCCCACACGTACGCCGGCCGCCCGGGCAGGAACAACCCGGGTAGCGCCGCGTGGACCAGCTCGGACCAGGAGCTGACCGGCGTCAGCCGGGCGACCCCGCAGTCGCTCGGCAGCAGCGCGTTCACGGCGGTGGTCACGTCGCCCAGCAGCGGTCCGTCGGTGAGCGTGAAGGTGCACACGTGGTTGGTTTCTTCGAGAAGGTCCTCCAGAAACCGCAACGCGTGATTGATCATCTCTGGAACCGCGTCCAGTTTCGCGTTCCTCGCCGCCGACAGGGTGGTCCAGTCGAATGCCGTCACGTCGGCCAGGTTAGTGAATCCGATGCTGGTCCTCGATCCGGACCGACTGTCACACCGGCGGCCAGGCGTTTGTCAGCAGCTGACGGAAGTGTGCCGGGAACCACTCGCCGGCCGGCGGGGCGGCCGGCAGCGCCCCGGTGTCGTACGGGGAAGCGCGCGGCGGGACGTAGTACGCGTCGCACAACGGCTCGTACGGCTCATCGGGGTTCGGGCTCCCGGCGGTGCCGTCGGACTCGCCGGGCGGCTTGACCCACGCGTACGCGTCGATGCCCGGCTCCGGTTCGGCGATGGGCCGCGGGCCGAGGCCGGCACCGTCCTGGTTGCACCAGTTCCGGACGAAGGCCCGCCGGTCGATCCGGCTGCCGTCGACGTAACTGTTCACGTCGCTGGCGGCCGCCGGCCCGGTGGGTCGGCCCGGACCACCCCACCCGTTGCGCGAAGTGTCCACCACGACACCCGCCGCCGGGGCGAAGCCCACCCCGGTCAGCAGCGCACGCAGGTGTCGCACGTAGGGCAGCTCGTCGACGAAGGGGTTCCAGTCGACCCACCTCGACTGGTACACCGACTGGCCGTTAATGACATCGTCGGCGCGGAAGTATTCCTCGTGCAGGACCGAGTAGTTGGCGGTGTTGGCGACGAAGCCGTGCACGTTTGCCACAGTGCTGCCGGCGGCGGTCGCGGCCCGGTGTAGCAGCGCCGCCAGCGTCGCGGAGTCCTCCGGCCAGCCGACCTCGCCGTGGTGACTGATGTCCAGGTACGGGTAGGCGTTGGGTACGGTGCCGAGCCGGGCCAGGGCGTACCCGATCGCGTCCAGGTAGGTGCCGCGCGCCAGCACCTCGTCGCAGGCCGCTGTGGCGCCGGGCCAGTTGCCGGTGTTGGCGACGAGGTCGGGCAGGGAGTTCGGCTCGACGAAGACGACGATCCGCAGCCCGGCGTAGCGCGGAGCGGCGAGGATCTCGACGATCGGGTCGATGAACTCGGTCTGGTACCGGCCGATGTCCTCGATCGACAGCTCACCCTGTGGGGCCTGCCGCCCGCAGTCACGGGCGGGCAGGTTGTAGAGGGTCAACTGGACGAGGTCGGCCCGCTGTGCCAGGGCCGAATCCAGGTGCTCGCGCAGGCCCAACCTCCCGGCCGTGCCCTCGATCCGGGCGATCCGGTCCAGCCAGACCGCGGTCGGCTGGCCGGCGACCGCTGCGCCGCCGGGCTCGGCACCGGCGTGCGCGGCCCACTCGGGATCGACGTAGACCCGGGCTCCGGCGTACGGGTTGTCCACCCGCGGTGGCGGATCGGCGGCGCGGACCGGACCGGGGGTGGCGAGCACCCCCGCCGCGAGGAGGGTCACTGCGGCGAGGAGCGAGCGGACCGGGGCAGGCACGCGTCCTCGACGTGGCATGGTCATGGCACTGGCTCCCTCGGGTCCGGGCCGGCGTCGGCGCACCCCTCACGCAAACATACACGCATGTCGATACATTTTCGCCCGCGCACGTCCCAGCGCGTGAAATCCTAGTTGACACATAGGATATGTGGGTTAGCGTCGTATCCATGACCAGCCAGCACACCCTGCTTCGGGGCACCGCCATCGCGGTGTCGCGGGGATGCTGCCGCGGTTGGACCGCCGCCTGCGGCTGCTGCCGCTGAGCCCGCGCCACCCACCTCTGCCACCCGCGCGTTGCCGGCTCGACGACGACCGGCAGCCGCCCGCTCGCACCGATCAACAGATGCGCGCCGAGCCCACCGCCGGACCACCCGACGGGTGCCCGGCGGCCAGCACGCGATCTCGCTCGCCGAGCCGCTGATCCGCAGTCACGGCGACGGCACCGCGCTCGACCCCGTGGGGCGCGGTCCCGTCATGCCACCAGCTACGAAGGAGTCGCACATGACATCACCACCCCTCCTGGATCGCCGGGCCATCCTGTCCGCCACCCTCGGCGTCGTCACGCTGGGCCTGACCGCCTGCGCCGGCGACCAGACGCCCGCCGTCGCCCTGGCCGCCGGTGCGCCGCTGCCGCAGGCCGTACCGAAGGGCACCACGCTCGTCATCGGAGACAAGGAGCACCAGAAGGCGATCGAGTTCTCCGGCGAGGCGGAGAAGCTGACCTTCGAGGTGCAGTGGGCGAACATCAGCGGCGGTCCACAGACCCTGGAAGCCTTCCGCGCGAAGGCACTGGACATCGGGGCGGTGGCCGACATCCCGCCGATCCACTCGCACTGGACCGGCATCCCCACGAAGATCGTCGCCGCGAAGTACCGCCAGGACCCCCTCAACCACGCCCTCTATCGACTCGGCGTCGCACCCGGTGCCCGGGTCGCCACCCTCGCCGACCTGCGGGGCAGGAAGATCGCGTACAGCCCCGGGCAGGCCCAGGGGGCGTTGGTGCTGCGGGTCCTCCAGCAGGCCGGGCTCGGCAAGAAGGACGTCAAGCTGATCGAGCTGCCCAGCACCGGCGACGTCTACGTGACAGCGCTCGCCAGCCGCCAGGTCGAGGTGGCGCCGATCGGCGGCGTGCAGATCAAACGCTACGAGAGCAGGTACGGCCGGGACGGCGCGACAGCTATCGCGCACGGACTGCGGGACGACCCCGGTCACCTGTACGCGCCGGTGTCCGTACTCGCCGACCCGGCCAAGGCGGCCGCGATCCGCGAGTACGTGCAGGCGTGGGCGCGGGCCTGGCGGTGGCGCGAGGCCAACCCCGACGAGTGGATCGAGCGGTACTACGTCAAGGACCAGGGGCTGACCCACGACGACGGCAGGTGGCTGGTCGAGAACGCCGGTATCGCCGACATCCCGGCCCGGTGGACCGAGGCCATCGGCCGGCACCAGGAAACCATCGACCTGCTGGCCAGGGAGACGGGCCGCAAGCCCCTCAAGGCCGAGAGCCTCTACGACCTGCGGTACGAATCCGTGGCCGCGCAGGCCCTCACTGTGGGAGGTGCCAAGTGACAGTCTCGACACTGATCCGGCCCCGGCCGGCCGGCAGCGTTGCCACCAGCCGCCGACGTCGGCTGAAGCCGGGTCGCGACATCCCGTTCGGGGCGGCGATCGGCCCGCTTCTGCTCCTGGCGGTGTGGACGGCCGGTTCGATCGCCGGCTGGATCGACCCCCGGACCCTGTCGGCGCCCTGGACCGTGGTGACGACGGCGGGTGACCTCATCGCTGACGGGCGGCTTCAGGACAACCTGGTCGTGTCGGCCCAGCGCGCCGGCCTGGGCCTCGCCATCGGCACCGTCGCCGGCACCGCGCTGGCGGTGCTCGCCGGCCTGAGCCGCTGGGGTGAGGCGGTTCTCGACGGTCCGATCCAGATCAAGCGGGCCATCCCGGCCCTCGCGTTGATCCCGCTGCTCGTGCTCTGGTTCGGCATCGGCGAGCAGATGAAGGTCATCACCATCACGCTCGGCGTGTTCGTCCCCGTCTACATCCACACCCACAACGGGCTGCGCACCATCGACAGCCGCTACGTCGAGCTCGGCGAGTCGCTGCGACTGCGGCGCAGCGCCTTCATCCGCCGCATCGTGCTCCCCGGGGCGCTGCCCGGCTTCCTGCTCGGCATGCGGTTCGCGGTCGTCGGGGCGTGGTTGTCCCTGGTGGTCGTCGAGCAGATCAACTCGACGAGCGGCATCGGCTACATGATGGACCTGGCCCGCGAGTACGGCCAGACCGACGTGATCATCGTCGGACTCGTGCTGTACGGACTGCTCGGGCTGCTGTCCGACGGTGCCGTCCGACTCGTGCAGAGGAGGGCCCTGTCGTGGCGACGCACCATGGCGGACTGACCGCCACCCGTACCGTCCGGGTCGAGGGGTTGCGACGTGGCTTCGGCAGTCGGGCCGTCCTGGACGGGTTCGACCTGGAGATCGGCGCTGGCGAGTTCGTCGCACTGCTGGGCCGCAGCGGCTCGGGCAAGAGCACCCTGCTGCGTGCGCTCGCCGGCCTGGACGGCGACGCCACCGGCTCGGGCCTGGTCGAGGTGCCGGAGAACTCCTCTGTCGTCTTCCAGGACGCCCGGCTCCTGCCGTGGCAGCGGGTGCTGGACAACGTCGTTCTCGGCCTGCGCGGGCCGGACGCCTCCCCGCGCGGCCACGCGGCGCTCGCCGAGGTCGGCCTGGCGGGGCGGGAACGGGCCTGGCCGAACGAGCTGTCCGGTGGCGAGCAGCAACGGGTGGCGCTGGCCCGGGCGCTGGTGTCCGAACCGGACCTGCTGCTCGCCGACGAGCCGTTCGGTGCGCTTGACGCGCTGACCCGGCTCCGGATGCACGGCCTGCTACGTGAACTGTGCGCCCGGCACCGGCCCACGGTCCTGCTCGTCACCCACGACGTCGACGAGGCGATCACCCTGGCCGACCGGGTGCTGCTGCTCGACGCCGGTCGGATCGCCGTCGACCTCACCATCGACCTGCCGGCGCCACGCTCGTACCGACAGCCCCGCTTCCTCGCGTACCGCGAAACCCTGCTCCGCGCACTCGGCGTCGACCCGACGGAAGGATGACCATGCTGCACCTCAACGCGTTCCTGATGGGCGTCGGCCACCACGAGGCAGCCTGGCGGCTGCCGGAGAGCGACCCGTTCGCGCAGACCGACGTCGGGCACTTCACCCGGCTGGCGCGGATCGCCGAGCGGGGCAAGCTCGACTCGCTCTTCCTCGCCGACAGCCCGGTGCTCTGGAACAGCATCGGCCGGCGGCCGGCCGGCACACTCGAACCGACGGTGCTGCTCACCGCGCTGGCCGGCGCGACCCAGCACATCGGGCTGATCGCGACCGCCTCGACGACGTACAACGAGCCGTTCAACCTGGCCCGCCGGTTCGCGTCGCTGGACCACATCAGCGGCGGCCGGGCGGGGTGGAACATCGTCACCACCGCCGGCGTGGACGCGGCCCGCAACTTCAACCTGGACGAGCTGCCCGCCCACCGGGACCGGTACGAGCGAGCCGCCGAGTTCCTCGAGGTCTCGCTGAAGCTCTGGGACAGCTGGGACGACGCCGCGCCTCTCGGGGACAAGGACGCCGGCCGATGGGGCGACGACGCCCTGCTCTACCCACCCCGCCACGTCGGGCGGCACTTCCGGGTGGCCGGCCCGCTCAACGTGCCCCGCTCACCGCAGGGCTACCCGCTGCTGGTGCAGGCCGGATCGTCCGAGGACGGCAAGGAGTTGGCCGCCCGCTACGCCGAGGCCGTCTTCACCGCACAGCAGACGCTCGCCGAGGCGCAGGCCTTCTACCGCGACCTCAAGCGGCGTGCCGCGCAGTTCGGCCGCGACCCGGACACCGTCAAGATCCTGCCCGGCATCGTGCCGGCGGTCGGCGCCACCGAGGCACAGGCCCACGCGCTCGCGGAGGAGCTGGATCGGCTGATCAAACCCGAGTACGCGAGGGCCCAGCTCGCCACCACGCTGCGGGTCGCGCCGGAAGACCTCGACCTGGACCGGGAACTGCCCGCCGACCTGCCCAGCGAGGACGAGATCGAGGGCGCCAAGAGCAGGTACACGCTGATCGTCACCCTGGCCCGGCGGGAACGCCTGACCGTCCGCCAGCTCATCGGCCGGCTCGGCGGCGGACGCGGGCACCGCACCTTCGCCGGCACCCCGGAGCAGGTCGCCGACGCCATCGAGGAGTGGTACCGCAGCGGCGCCGCCGACGGCTTCAACATCATGCCGCCGGTGCTGCCGTCCGGGCTGGAGGCGTTCGTCGACCACGTGGTGCCGATCCTGCAGCGCCGGGGCCTGTTCCGCACCGAGTACACCGGGACCACCCTGCGCGACCACTACGGGCTGCCCCGCCCGGCCAACAGGTCCGCCCGGCGGCTCACCGCCGCTGCCCACTGAGCACCTGGAGAGGACGAACCATGGTCGACCAACGGCCCTTCGGCCGCACCGGCGTACGCATCAGCTCGCTGACGCTCGGCGCGATGAACTTCGGTCAACGGGGCAACCCCGACCACGAGGACGGCATCCGGATCATCCACCGGGCGCTCGACGCGGGCATCAATGCCATCGACACCGCCGACGTCTACTCGCACGGCGAGTCGGAGGAGATCGTCGGCAAGGCCCTCGCCGGTGGCCGTCGCGACGACATCTTTCTCGCCACCAAGTTTCACGGCCAGGTGGGCGACAACCCGCAGCACCGAGGCAACTCCCGCCGCTGGATCATCCGCGCCGTGGAGCACAGTCTGCGCCGGCTGGGCACCGACTGGATCGACCTGTACCAGGTGCACCGGCCGGAGCCGGAGACGGACTTCGACGAGACCCTGGGCGCGCTTACCGACCTGGTCCGCCAGGGCAAGATCCGCTATGTCGGCACCTCCACCTTCGAGCCGTCGGCCATCGTGGAGGGCCAGTGGCTCGCCCAGCGGCGCGGCCGGGAGCGGGTGGTGAGCGAGCAGCCGCCGTACTCCATCCTGGCCCGCGAGATCGAACGCGAGGTGCTGCCGGTGGCGCAGCGCTACGGGCTGGCGGTGATCCCGTGGAGCCCGCTGGCCGGCGGTTGGCTCTCCGGGCGCTACCACAGCGGGCTCGACGCCCCGATCTCCCGGCGGGCCGACCGGCTCCCGGCCCGGTTCGACCCGACCCGGCCGGCCAACGCCGCCAAGCTCGCCGCCGTCGACAAGCTGGCCACCCTCGCCGACGAGGCCGGCCTGTCGCTGATCCACCTGGCGATCGCGTTCGTCCTGGAGCATCCGGCCGTCACCTCGGCGATCATCGGCCCGCGCACGTTGACCCAGCTGGAGTCGCAGCTCGGCGCGGCCAAGGTGAGCCTCTCCAGCGACGTGCTGGACCGCATCGACGCCATCGTCGCGCCGGGCACCACGCTGAACCCGGCCGACGCCGGCTATCAGCCATCGTCGCTCAGCGACCCGGCGTACCGGCGGCGCGGCGCGCCGTCGCCGCACCGCGCCGAGGTGGCCCGGTGACCGGCCACCGACCACCGCCCGCCGACGCGGCGGCACCGGCTCCCCCGCCGAGCAGCCAGAAGGCACGACTGATGAGCCCGAAGTTCCTCTGGTACATCCCCAACCAGGTCGAACCCGGCCATCGCGGCGACGACGTCGTCGCGCACCACAACAGCCTCGACACCCTGACCGGGCACGCCCAGGCCATCGAGCGGCACGGCTGGTCCGGCGCACTCATCGGCACCGGCTGGAGCCGCCCCGACACCTTCACCGTCGCCACCGCCCTGGCCGCCCGCACCACGACATTCCAACCACTTATCGCCATCCGGCCCGGCTACTGGCATCCGGCCAACCTCGCCGCCGCCGCAGCGACGTTGGACCACCTCACCCAGGGGCGGGTGCTCATCAACATCGTGTCGGGCAAGGACGATCTGGCCGCGTACGGCGACACCGACGGCGACCAGGCCACCCGGTACGCCCGGACCAGAGAGTTCATCCAGCTCGTACGCAGGTTGTGGACCGAGGACACCGTCACCTGTCGCGGCGAGCACTACCGCGTCACCGACTCCGCCCTGACCCCCCGACCGGTGGTCCGCGGGGAGCGCAGGCACCCACCGCTGTACTTCGGTGGCGCCTCGGCCGCCGCCGAGGAGGTGGCCGCCACCGAGGCCGACGTCCAGCTCTTCTGGGGCGAACCGCTCGACGGCGTGGCCGAGCGAATCGATCGGCTGAAGCGGCTCAGCGAGAAGCTTGGGCGCACGCACGCCCCGTTGGAGTTCGGACTGCGGATCACCACACTGGTCCGGGACACCACCGAGCAGGCGTGGGCCGACGCCGAGGCGAAGGTCGCCCACCTGGCGCAGCGCGCCGGTGGCGTCGACAGCCACCCGCGCTGGCGGGCCGCCGTCGGGCAGCGACGGCTGCTCGACCTCGCCGCACGCGGGGACGTGCTCGACGACAACCTCTACACCGCGCCCGGCCGCCACGGCGGTGGCGGGGCCGGCACTACGTGGTTGGTGGGCTCGGCCGAGGACGTGGCGAGGTCACTGCGCCGGTACGGAGAGCTCGGCGTCACGCACTTCGTGCTCTCCGACACGCCCTACCTGCCGGAGATCGAGCGCCAGGGTACGCGGCTGCTGCCGCTGCTGCGCGGTACGGCCGCCGCGCACCCGGGCCGTCATCCGGCAGTCGCGCCCCGGGTTCCGTAACCACCCTTGCTGAGATTCCTTCACGAGCGTAGGAAGAACACCATCGATCCACAGACGGCGGAGGAGCCCCGAGTGCGCACACCCAGTCGGCTCCGACTCGCCGTGTCCGTGCTGGTGACGGTGGGCACCCTCGCGCTCGGCACGCCCACCGCCGCCCCGGCGGCGGCCGGCGGACCAGCTGCCCGGCCCTGCGATCCCGTCGACCCGGCCGCCTGCCTACTGCCGTTCCCGAACGACTACTTCACGGTGGCGGACCGGACCAGCCCCACCGGCAGGCGGGTACGGTTCGCGGCCTCGGCGATGCCCGCGAACGTGGCGGGAACCCCCATCGACCCGACGGAGTGGAACCGGCAGGACGGCTTCAGCCCCGGCTCGCCGATCCTGGTGCACGTACCCCGACTCGACGCCGCCGCGACCGGGATCGCCCCGGTCACCGACATCGGCCGATCGCTGGCGCCGGACGCGCCGATCGTGCTGCTCAACGCGCGCACCGGGCAGCGCACGCCGTACTGGGCCGAGTTGGACGCGCACGCCGAGGACCAGCCCGAGCGGCAACTACTGATCATCCGACCGGCTGTGGCGTTGACCGAGAGCACCCGGTATGTCGTCGGGCTGCGCCGGATGCGCGACGGCAACGGGTCGCTGCTGCCGGCCCCGGCGGCGTTCACGGCGTACGTCGCCGGGATCGGCAAGCGGGACGCCCGCGGGCCGCAGCTGAGGCGCGCGGTGGCCGACCTGGCCCGGGCCGGCGTCCAACGGCAGAGCCTCTACCTCGCCTGGGACTTCACAGTCGCCAGCCGGCACGGCCTGACCGGGCGGATGCTGGCGATCCGGGACGACGCCTTCGCCACCCTGGGCCGGGCCGCTCCGACGTTCTCCGTGAACCAGGTGACCGACTTCCCCGCCGAGCAGGATCCGCTGATCGCCCGGCAGGTGGTCGGCACCGTCGCCGTACCGTCCTATCTGACCGGCGACGGCGGGCCCGGCTCCCGGCTGCACTACGGACCGGCCGGCGGTGGCGGAGCGCCACCCACACCTGACGCCCGGCCCACGCCATCCGGGGTGACGGTGGCCGCCGACTTCGTCTGCAACATCCCGCGCAGCGCCTCCGCCGCGCGGCCCGCTCACCTGTCGCTCTACGGCCACGGCCTGCTCGGCCGGCCGACCGAGATCAACGCCGGCAACGTCAAGACGATGTCGAACACGTACGACTTCACCTTCTGTGCGACCAGTTGGATCGGCATGGCAGCCGGCGACGTGCCCTATGTGGCAGGTGCGTTCGGCGATCTCAGTGCCTTCCCCGCGGTGGCCGACAGGTTGCAGCAGAGCTTCCTGAACTTCCTCTTCCTCGGGCGCTCGATGATCCACCCGGGTGGGTTCGCCGCGCACCCGGCGTTCCGGGACGCCGCCGGGCGACAGTTGCTCGACCTGGCCGGCGGTCTGCACTACGACGGCAACAGCCAGGGCGGCATCAACGGTGGTGCGCTCACCGCCGTCGCCCAGGACTGGACCAGGTCGGTGCTCGGCGTACCCGGGATGAACTACTCGACGCTGCTGCAACGCAGCGTCGACTTCGCCCCGTTCCAAACGATCATGGACGGCTACTACCCGGACAAGGTAGACCAGCAGCTCATCCTCGGGCTGCTCCAGATGGTGTGGGACCGCGCCGAGGCCAACGGGTACGCCCAGCACCTGACCGACCGGCCGTTGCCGGGCACCCCGGCGCACCGCGTGCTGATGCACGTGGCCTTCGGTGACCACCAGGTCTCGCCCGCCGCGGCGGAGGTGCAGGCCCGCACCATCGGCGCCCGCCTGCACACCCCGGCGCTGGCCGACGGCTTGTCGCTCGACGTGACGCCGTACTGGGGCATCAGGCCGATCCGCGGCTATCCCTACCCGGGCTCGGCCATCGTGATCTGGAACAGCGGTGCGGCACACGCACCACCGCCGACCAATCTCGCCCCGGTCGGGCCGCAGTACGGCGACGATCCGCACGAGTTCCCGCGCGCCCAGGCCGCCGCACAGCGACAGAAGGCGGCGTTCCTGCTCACCGGCAGGGTCATCGACGTCTGCGCGGGCGAGCCCTGCCCGTGACCCGGTGACCGGTCGCCCCCGGGCCGGGCTCAGGACCCGTCGACCGTGGCGGCGATCTTGGCTGGGGCGTGCAGTGGCGCGAGCTGTTCCTCGGTCAGCCCGTAGCGCTGGGCGAGGTACCCGGGGTCCTGCCAGGTGATCAGCGAGCCGGGCTGGCCGTCGGCCCGCGGCGCGCTCAGCCCGACCGGAGCTGCTCGCGCAGCCAGGCCCGGTCGGGGTTCACCACCGCCTGGCCGCCGAGCACGACGGTAGGCACCGTCTCGTTGCCACCGGCCACCGCCCGGACCGCGGCGGCACCCGCCGGGTCGCGCCAGATGTCCACCCAGTGCGCCCGCCGGGCGAGCCGGCCGAGCGAGAACCGCAGCTGCAGGCAGTAACGACAACCGGGACGCCAGTACACGACCGGTCGCCCATCCGCCGCGCTGGCCCGCTGCGCCTCGGCGGCGTCCACCGGGCGGGGGAACGCCCACGGCGACAGCACGAATGCCAGTGCCAGGAAGACCACCAACTCGACGCCGCCGACGGCGGGCAGACCGGCGGCCAGCTGCGCCACCAGGGCCAGCCCGCCGCACGCCACCATCACGATCGCCAGAATCCACCGCCGCAGCACGACGCGGACACTACCCCGCAGCCGGGTCGCCGACCGCGCCACCTGTGCGGCTCGCCGCCGCCGGGCACGGGTGGTCGCGCCGGGAGCGGTGGTCCCGGCGGCGCCACCGAACGGCTCGACCCGGCTAACGCCTGAGGTACGCGGCCAGACCGCCAAGCTCTTCGCTGGCGATGAAGACCGACCGTACGTTGAGGATGGCCTCCTCGACGTGCGCAGAGCAGCCCCACGCCGCGTCGCCCCACGAATCGGCGATCTTGATCTCGGCTGCGTCGGTGCAACCCAGGGCGCCGCCGAGTTCGCAGTGCTCCGGGTGTGGCATGGCAGCCTGAGCGGCCGCCGCGGCGCGCATCCGGGCGGCGAGTTCCGCGGCGACTGTCGCACGCTTCTCGGCCTCGGCGCGCAGTTCCCGTTCCACGCGTACCACCCTGGCCAGCTCGTCATGGGCTGACCTGGCACGATCCTCGGCGGCCCGGCGTGCCTGCTCGCTGTGGTGACACTCGATGGCCAGGGCGGCGGTGCCGGCGAAGACCCGGGCAAGGGCGAGGTCGGAGTCCTGCGGGGCGCGCGGGGTGCGGTGATACATGGCGAAGGTGCCGAGGAGGCCGCCGTCGCGGGCCAGGATCGGCGTGGACCAGCAGGCCGACAGGCCGGCCCGCTCGGCCAGGTGCCGGAAGTCGTCCCAGAACGGGTCGGTGCTGATGTCGGTGACGATCACCGGCTGCCGGCGGTGGGCGGCCGTGCCACAGGACCCGACGCCTTCCCCGGTGGCGATCCCGTCGATGGCCTCGTTGTAGAAGTCGGGGAGGCTAGGTGCGGCGCCGTGCCGCAGGTGCCGACCGTCGGGATCGGCGAGGAGGACGGAGACCAGCACCTGCTGCGGTGCGAGGTTCTCGATACAGCGGGCCATCCCGTCGAGCACCTCGGTCAGGGGTGCCTGACGGGCGATCTGCTCCACCAGGGCGCGGTGCTCGGCCATCAGCCGCTGGGCCTGCTTGACCTGGGTGGTCTCCACCCCGAGCACCCGGATCCCGCAGACCTGACCGGCGGCGTTCCGGCGCGGCTCGTAGGTGAAGTCGAAGAAGGCCTCCCGCGCCTGCGCTCCGGTGCCCAGCATGACCAGGACGTCGCTGCCGGTGTACGGCTGACCCGTGCGGTAGACCTGGTCCAGCAGCGTGACGAAGCCTTGACCGGCCAGCTCGGGCATCAGGTCCGCGAGTGCGACACCGGTTCGGGCCCGTTCTTCGCCGATGGTGGCGAAGAAGGCCGGGTTCGCCGTCTCCACCACATGCTCCGGTCCCGCCAGCGAGGCGAAGACGGCGGTGGACTGCCCGAACAACGCCCGCAGATCCTCGTCCGCCCCGCCCTGTCCGGCGTCCACCGGGACCGCGGCCGTGGGCAGTTGGTCGGGTACCGCCGTCACGTCGTGGTCCGCCTCTCGTCCGGTTGCGGCATTGCCTCGATGCTGCGTCGCTCGGTGACGGTGCTCGTCAGGTGTGCGGAGATTGTTGACGCCGCCGATGCAGCCTACCGGCGGGACGGACCGACGGCGAACGCACGCAGGTTCGGCACGTGCGGCGGCCGGCGGCGTCGACACAGCCACCTCGACCGAGACCGGGCGACGCGGCGTGGCGTCGTTCGACAACCTCATCGGACGTATCACCGGATGCAGATAGGTGATTGCATCGCTACCATGGGTCAGCAATCCAGAGGGAAGGGGTCGTGCCCGCGTGCGAAGTCCCGTCAACGGAACCGCGCCGATGTCCGCGCCGGGTCGATCCGCGCCACTCGTGGCCGACCGACTGCGCGGGCTCACCCGGCGGTTGGTGCTGTTCGCGGTCGCCGTCGGGGCCGGTTTCCTGCTGGCCGCCCTGTTCCAGGGGCCGGCCGCCGCCGACGGGATGCGCGGCGGCTCCGGTGCCGAGCCGCAGTTGGCGATCGGCGGTCTGGTCGAGCCGGTCGTGCGGCTCGCGGAGGCGGCCCGCCCCGACCTCGACCGCCAGCGGGCCGCAGGTGCCGACGACCGCGGTGGACGTGACTCGGACCCCTCGTCGACCGGTGCCATCGGTGGCGTCGGCACCCCCCGTGCCGCGACGCCCGCGCCGGTGTCTGACCGCTCGGTGGGCGTGTCGCCGGTGGCCGTGCCGCTGTCCCGGGTCGACACATCCGCAGCGGAGCACGAGAGACTTCGGCAGGTCTCCCCCGCTCGCGCGGTTCATCGTCCGGAGCGCCGCGGTCACCCGCCGCGCCCGCCCGCCGGTCCGGTACGACAGCCGGCCGTCGCCGCGCCCGACCTGCCCGCAACGCCCGGACCGACCGGGCCCCCAGCGGCCGACCTGCTCACCGCCCCACTGCCGCACGTCGTGGACATCGTGCGCGCCCCGGTGCCGCACGTCGTGGACGTCCTGCGCGCCCCGGTGCCGCACGTCGTGGACGTCCTGCGTGTGGTGCCGATCCGGCCTGTCCTCCTGAGGCTCTGTCAGGTCACAGGTGCCGTGCTGGCACCGGCGCTCGACGCGATCGTCGTCCCGGCGGCACCTCCGCCGCCCGCTCCCGCGGCGCGCGGGCCGGCCCTCGCGCCGACGACCGACCCGCCGCCCCCGCAGACCACGCCGACGCCACAAGCGCCACAAGCGCCAGCGGCGGAATCGACGGTCACGGCGATCACTGCGGTACGCGCCGCGGCGGTGCCACCCCCGGCCGGGCCACAGTGGATGTCCGTCGTCGGACCCGCGCCCCCGGGCCTCAGGGCCTCGACGGGGCACTTCGCCGCACGCCCGGATCCGGTCAGCGGCCTGCCGGGCCAACCCGTCGCGCCCGCCGACCAGGACGCCGCCGGCGCCGACGACGGGTCGCGGCCCGCACCGGGACTGGTCCGGCCGGCCGACCGGCAGTCGCCCGTCGGCGCCGGGCAGCCCGGCGACCTCGTGCCACTTCTCGTCGGGAGCCGGGCTCCAGCTCCGATCGCCCGCCCGGGCTGAGACGGCTCGACCGACCCGGGGAGATTGGCCCGCGCGGCCGTTCCACCCGCTGGTCTGGTCGACAGGCGCCCGGGCCCGTCCGCCGTGACGGTGCCACGGGCCGTGCCTATCCGTCCGTCGCGCACGACCGCCCTGACCAACCCGTGACTGTTCCGGGATCGGTGGCCGTTGTGACGCGTACCTGAGATCGGAGAAACGTGGTGATCCACGTTGTCGTCGCCGAGGACATGGGTTTGTTGCGCGGAGCGCTCTGCGCCGCGCTGTCAGGTGAGGAGGACATGAGAGTGGTCGCCGACGTCGATGGCGTCGGCGAGCTGTTGACTGTGGTCCGGCGGTGCCAGCCCCAGGTGGTGGTGCTGGCGCTGACGCCGGAGCTGCCCGATCCGGTGGCGGTGGTGGCGCAGATCAGCGCCGCTGTGCCGCACGCCGCCGTGCTGGCGATGAGCCCCCGGTGGAGCCCCACCCTGGTGGAGGCGGCGCTGGCGGCGGGCGCGCGTGGCCTGGTCGGAAAGGACAGTTCCCTGGCGGAGCTGGTACGGGCGATCCGGGCGCTGGCGGCCGGGGAACGGGCGATCGACCCGGCCGCGGCGGTGGCCGTGCTGAGCCCTCCGGAGATCCCATTGACAGCGCGGGAGATGGACGTGCTGCGGATGGCCGCCGAGGGTCTGCCGCTCAAGGAGATCGCGGCCCGCCTCTTCCTCGCTCACGGCACGGTACGCAACCACCTGTCGGTGATCCTGCGCAAGACGGGGGCGCGCAACCGGCTGGAGGCGGTGTGGCGGGCGCGGAGTAACGGCTGGTTGTAGCCGGCTGGGCGGGTCCGGCGCGGGTGGCCGGGCCCGTCCCTCGCCGTGCGGACCCGACGGCCGCGTGTTTGAATATTGACGTTGAGTGATCACCATCGGAGTGTGGGAAGGCTCATCGTGATCCGTACCCTGCTCGCCATGGACGGCGCCCTGGTGCTTGGCGCGCTGTCGTTCGTCCTCGCCGCCGAGAACGACATCCACGTCGTAGCGGAGGTCGATCGCGGCGACGGAGTTCCCGCGGCCGTCCGGGCCCAACGACCCGACGTGGTGGTGGCCGACCTCGACCTCGTCGAGGCGGCCGAGCCGAACCGCCTCGGGCGGTGCCCCGTCCTGATTCTGGCCCACCCACAGCGGGCCCGGCGGCTGCGCGGCATGTTCTGCCCGACCCGGACCGTGGGCATTCTGCCGAGCGACGCGGCCCCCCACCGGATCATCGACGGGATTCGGCGGCTGGCCCGCCGGGAGCCGGTGCTCGACGCCGATCTCGTCGTGGCGGCGCTGCGCTCGGACGGCCCGCTCACCGACCGCGAGACGGAGGTGTTGCGGCTGACGGCGGAGGGTGCGCCGGTCGCGGAGGTGGCGGCTTCGCTCGGGCTCACCCGTGGCACCGTCCGCAACCATCTCGGTCGGATCGCCCGCAAGGTGGGCGCACGCACCCGCGTGGAGGCCGTACGGATGGCCGGAGAGGCGGGCTGGATCTGACCGGCACCGCCGGGTCGGGCCGGTGGCTCAGCCCCGCCGCGCCGGTGCCGTCCGGGGCGGCAACACCGGATCGTCCCAGCAGCCGACGAGCGCACGGTAGGTGGCCGAGCGGGCCATCAACTGCCCGTGCGTCCCGAGCACGGGTTCGTCGCCGTCGAGGACCAGCACCCGATCGGCGCGCAGCGCCGAACTGATCCGGTGCGCGATCACCACGAGGCTGCCGGGCCGCCGGGCGAAGGCGCTCTCGACTGTCGCCTCCAGCGTTGGGTCCAGGTGACCTGTCGCCTCGTCGAGGATCACCAGCGGGGCGGGTGCCAGCCAGGCCCGGATCGCCGCGATGAGCTGCCGCTCCCCGGCGGAGAGCAGGGCCGGCGTGACCGGCGCACCGAGCCCACCCAGCCGGCTCGCCAGCGGGCCCGCACCGAGCGCGTCGAGGGTGGCGTCAAGCGTCTGATCGTCGACGTCCGGCCGCAGGTAGCGGAGATTGTCGGCGAGAGTGCCGGTGAAGACGTACGCCTCCTGCGGCACCAGCACCCGCATGCCGGCGAGCAACTCCGGCTCAGCGTCGGCAACCGGCGCACCGAGCAGGTGGACCGTACCGGCCTGCGGTGGCACCAGCCCCGCCAGTAGTGCGGCAAGTGTGGACTTACCCGCGCCGCTCGGTCCCACCACGGCGAGGTGCTCCCCGTCGGCCACGGTCAACGAGAAGTTCCGCAGCACGGGCCGGGCGCGCGGACCGTAGCCGAAGGTCAGCCCCCGGACGTCGACGGCCGGCGGGCGGCCGGCCGCGCCGGTCGCGGGGCGGCAGGGCGGTGTCCGGGTGGCGGGGTCGGGCTGGCGAGGGACGTCGGGCACCGCGCCGTTGCGCAGGATGTTCTCCAGGGTGACCGCGTACCGCAGCCCACCACCACCGAGGCCCTGCACCAGGGTGTGCAGGGCGGGTTGCAGCCCGGTGGAGACGTAGATCAACGCGCCCAGCACCGCGCCCGCTGTCATTCCACGCTGGACCAGCCACGGAGCCGCGGCGAGCAGCACCACGAGCGGCAACCAGCCGCCGATGCCGAGGCTGAGGCTGCGGACCGCCGCCATCCGGGCGAGAGTGCGTTCGGCGGCGGCCTGCGCCGACACCCGGCGTTCCACGTCGGATGTCGCGCGTGCCTGGGCACCACAGGCACGCACGTCGCGGTGGCCGGCCAGCGCCGCCGCGGCGGACTGGCCGAGCTGCTCGCCGGCCCGGACGTAGGCGCGCTGGTGGGCGGCCATCGCCGGCAACGCGGCGAGGAAGACGGCCAGACCGACGACCATCGGCGCGGCAGCCAGCACCGCCACCACCGGGGCCAGGGCGAGAAGGCCGAGCAGGGCGGCGCCGGCGGAGAAGAGGAAGCCGCGGGTCACCATCAGCAGACCGGCGAAGGTGTCGCGGACGATCTCCATCTGGTGGGTCAGTCGGGTCACCGCGGCGCTGTCCGGGCGACCACCCGCCCGGGTGGCGTCGCGCAACGATCCCCGGACCACCCGGGCAGCCACCTCGTCGCGGAACGGCTCGACCACGGCGCCGAGGCACCGGTACGTCCGGCCGGTCGCCGCGGCACCGACAAGCACGGCCACGGCGAGCGCCGCCATCCACGCCAGGCCGTCGAGGAGACGTCCGGCCAGGAAGCCCTCGTCGACGGCGCGGGCGATCAGGAGGCCGGAGAGCAGGGCGGGCAGCGACTCGACAAGTGACCAGCCGCCGAGCCGGGCGAGATCGCCCCGGCGGGCCCGCAGCGCCTGCCAGGTCACCCGCCGGACGCCGGGTCGGCTCATGAGCCACCGCCGGCCGGTTGGAAGACAGCCCGGTAGACCGGGTCGGCCCAGAGCTGCCGGTGCGGCGCCAGTCCGCGCAGCCGACCGCCGTCCAGCCAGGCGACGAGGTCGGCTGCGGCGGCCACCGCCGGCCGGTGGGTGACCACCAGTCGGGTACGCGAGCCGGCCCGCCCGAGCACCGCCGCTGTGATCCGGTGTTCGGTAGCGGTGTCCAGGCTGGACGTCGCGTCGTCCAGGATGAGCAGCCGCTCGGCGGCGAACGCCCGGGCCAGGCCGAGGCGTTGGGTCTCGCCGCCGGAGAGCGGGGTGTCCACCAGGGGGGTGCGGTAGCCGTCCGGCAGCCGGTCGATCACGTCGGCGACCGCCGCCAGACGGGCCGCCCGCAGGACCGCCGGGGTGGCCGGACTCCGGTCGGTCACCGGGTGCGATTCGGCAGGCAGCGCCAACCCGATCGCGTCGTGCACTGTCGCACCGACGAGCACCGGTCGGTCGAAGGCGTAGCCGACGGCCCGGCGCAACGCCGATTCGTCGAGGTCGCGCAGCGGCACCCCGTCGAGGCGTACCTCACCGTCGTCGGGGTCGTGCAGTCGTCCCGCCACGGCCGCCAGTGTCGACTTGCCGGCACCTGACGCCCCGACGACGGCCACCGTCGCGCCGGCCGGTACGTCCAGGTCGACGCCGTCCAGGATGGGTCGGCCGTCGTCGGCGTGGACGCGCACCCCGCGCAGTCGCAGGGCGCCACCGCCGGGCGGGAGCGGCCGGTCACCCACCGCTGTGACGGGCTGTTGCAGCAGCTCGGCGACCCGGTGTGCCCCGGCGCGGCTGCGGACCAGGTGGTTGAGGGTGGCGAGCACGCCACCGAGCCCGGCGCCCATGGCCGCGTACCGGACCGCGGCGACCAGTTGGCCCGGCGTGAGCCAGCCGGCGGTCAGGGCGTACCCGCCGACCGCGACGACGCTCAGGTGCAGCAGTGGTGCCACGGCCGAGGTGCGCGCGCTCGCCCGGGCGAGCAGGTCCCAGCTACGCCGGCCGTGCCGGTCCAGCTCCGGCAGGGCCGAGAGCACCCGGTCCTCTTCGCGCTGGACGGTGGCGGCGGCGGCGATGGTCCGGGCGCCGCTGAGCGACTCCAGCAGCCGACCGGCGATGGCGCCGAGCACCCGTTGGTAGCCGGCGGTGGCGGTCGAGGCGTCGGCCACGAAGGCGCGCATGAGGACGGCGAGCAGGCCGAGTCCGACGAGCAGGGTGATCCCGAGGACCGGTTCCATGATGGCGAGCGCGACGACGCTGCCGAGCGGCGGAAGCACCGCCACGACGGCCAGCACCGTGGCGTTGCCCGCCTGCCCCGCGTCGGCGGCCTGGCCGACCAACCGGCCGACGAGGTCGCCCACCGGATAGCGGCGGGTGGTGCGGACGTCGAACGCGAACACGTGCCGCAGCAGCTGCCGGCGCAACCCGGCGGTGGCGCGGGCCGCACCGAACCCGCTGGTCAGGTCCGTGAGGGTGTCGACGCCGATGAGGACGACGACCAGACCACCGGCGGCCACCGCCCACCAGCCGGAGCCCCCACCGAGGGCGGCGTCGACGGCGCGGCCGAGGGCCGCGGGTAGCAACAGTTCGGCGGCCGCGCCGAGCAGCGCGACCACCGCGAGTCCACCGGTCCAGCCGCCGCCGGCCCGGACCGTCCGCCGCAGCAGCCGATCCCCCGCGTCGAACGTCGGCATGGGTCCTCCCATTGCTACGCGGTCGCCCTGGGTGGGCACGTCTACCCGCCCAGGGCGACCGCGTTCTGCGATGGATCAGTTGCAGGTCGTGACGGAGAGCGAGCTGTCGCCGCAGAGCAGCAGGCTCGCCCGGCTACCGCCACCCGTGCGGTCGGCCGGAGCCATCTCCAGGCCCTGGAGGTCCAGAAGCGCCATGTCGTTCACCTCCCTTCCATCCATTCGTCGAATCTGTCGCCCCCGCTGTGGCGGGGGAGTCTCTGCGCGCTCCCGGCAGGGGCGCGAGGAAGGGCAGCACCGGCGGCTCGTCGTGCCGCGCGCAGGCCAGCGCGTAGAGCACGCCGGCGGTGCCGGTGCCGAAGTCCATGGAGAGTCGCAGCAACTGCTCGCCGGGGAACGCGATCCCGTCCCGGTACGGCAGCGCGTGCCAGCTCAGCCGCGCCAGCTGCGCGCCGAGTTCCCGGCGGTCGGCGTCGTCGGTCGAGGCGGCGAGGTAGGCGATGATGCCGGCCCGACCGGCGAAGAGCCCGGACTGCGCGTAGAACGGTGACCGGGCCGCGCGGCGAATGCCCGCACTCGCCTCGGCGAACTGTTCGTCGGCGCGGTGCCGCAGGTACTGGTCGAGGACCAGCCCGATGCCGACGCTGCCGTGTGCCAGGTACGGCATGGTCCGCCAGCCCTCGTTGACCTCCAGCGCACCGTCCGGGCGCAGCACGCACCGGCGCAGATCCTGGCGTAGCGCCGTGGCGGCGTGCTCCAGCAGCCCGTCGTCACCGCTGAGCTCGTAGAGCCGCACCAGCAGCAGAGCGGGTCCGGTCCGGCCGCGTAGCAGCCCGGCGTAGGGGTTGTGTCCGCCGCTGATGTCCGGCCCCGGGTCGTCGGTCAGATCTGCGATCACCCGTTCGGTGACCCGCCATGCGGCGTCGCGCAACGACACCTCGCCGGTACGCGCGGCCAGTTCGGCCAGGTTCAGGGCGATTCCGGCCCGGCCGCTCGCCAGGCTGTGGTCGAGCCCGTCCAGGGGTTGGCGTAGGCAGATCTCGACGACGTCCAGCGCGTCCTGCCGGCGTCCGAGGTGTTCGAGCGCGTGGGCGACGCCGTGCAGCCCGTCGTAGAAGCCGCACCGGGTGCCGGACGGCGGTGCTGTCGCCCGCCGCACCAGCCAGTCCTCGTGCTCGGGCCACCGGCCGGCACCGCTCTTGTCGAGTGCGTAGAGCACTCCCGCCGCTCCGTGGGCGAGGTTGAGGCCGCCGCTGCGGAACTGTTCGATGTCGCCGGGGAAGAGCCGGTCGTCGCGCTCGGGGGTGGCGCTGGCCCGGATCGCCGTGACCAGTTGGTCGCGCGTGGCGGGCCAGTCATCGGCGCGCTGGGCCCCGCTCGGTTCGGTCCGGGCCCGGGGGCCACCGGTGATCTCGGCGACCGCGGGGTCGAGGAAGGACCTCGGCACCGGGAAGTTCGCGGCGATGACGTCGGCCAGGTGGTTCACCTTCGCCGGTGCGAGCCGCACCAGCTGGGTCAGGGGCAGGAACAGCGCCAACCGCAGGCACGCCAGGGCGTACCGGTCGACGGCCGGGCCGCTGCGGTCGCGCGGGGCGGCGAAGCCCTGGTTGCGCAGCCCGGGGCGGCGGTGTCCGGCGATCGGGGCTGCCACCTCGAAGTCGACGAGGGCGACCCGGTCGTCCGGCCGGATCATGATGTTGAACAGGTGCAGGTCGCCGTAGACCAGGCCGCGCTCGTGGATCGCCGCGATGACGGCTTCGACCTGCTCGTGGATGTGCCGGGCCCAGTCGGCGTACGCCGCCCGGTCGTCGTCCGTCGCGTCGGCGTCGATGAGCGGGTACCTGTCGACGAGCACCTTGTTCAGTGGTCGGCCCTCGATGAACTCGAGCGCGAGGAACCGGTGCTCACCGAGCTCGAACTCGTCGTGCACCCGCGGCACCTGCGGCAGGTCGGCGAGCTGCCGTAGGGCTTCGGCCTCCCGGGCCAGCCGGGCGACGGCGTCCGTGCCGTCGGCGTCCAGGCCGGCGTGCGGTCGGGCCTCCTTCAACACCACCTCGGTGTCGGTACGCAGATCCCGGCCCACGTACAGCCCACCACCGTTGGAGAAGTGGATGACCTTCTCGATGCGGTACGGCACCTGGTTGGTGCTTGTGTCATTGCGGGCGGCCAGGTGCGGGCCGAGGAAGTCGGGCAGGGTGACCCAGGACGGTACGTGGAAGACGGGCTCGCGGCGGTCCGGCACCAGCGTGCCGGAGTCGTCCTCGATCGCCGGCACCACCTGGCCGTCGGGCGAGTGGCAGTAGCGGGCGGCGAAGCCGCCGTAGCGCACGTGCACCGGCCCGTTGCCGTAGCGGAGGTCACTGAGGATGTACGGCCCGGTCTCGCCGGTGAGCAGTTCGTCGAGCTCCTTGCAGGTCAGTTCCAGCTCCGCGTCGTCGCGGGGGTAGACAGTGACGAACTTGCCACTGGCGGCGCGGGCGGCGTACTTGGAGTTGCGCAGCAGCAGCGTACGGGGCCCGCGCAGGAACTTGAAGGACAGTCCGCGCGGGACGCAGTAGTCCCAGACGGTGTCCAGCACCCGCTCGGCGTTGGGCAGACCCGCCGAGATGTGGATCTTCCAGCCCTGCTGCGGCAGCGAACCGCCGTCCGGGGCGTAGATCAGCCAGTCGTCGAGCGGCTCGCTGCGCCATCCGGTCGGCAGCGGCCGTTCGGCGGCCGGGAAGACCGGCTGGGCGACGGCGCTGCCGAGCGAGTCGTAGAACAGCGGGTCCGCGGCGCAGTAGCTGTCGTAACGTTCGTCCACTGTCCCGCCCCTTCGACTCGGCCGGCTGGTGTTCCGGCGTTGAATCGAGTCTCGCCGACGGGACGTGGTGGACCCCAGTGCACATAGTCACGGCCTTCGATGCGGGGCGCACAGGCGACCATGACATTAGTCAGGAGCGGGCCGGGCGGATCGACCGACAAACAACCCGGTGACGCAGAGCGCTCAGCTCCTCACCGACCTGCTGGTTCTTGACCTGCGGCGTGATCCAAATTTAGACTCCCATCGTTGTTAGCGTTAACAGTTATGTCATTCGATCGACATCGAATGGTCATCGCCATCGGGATCCCGTCAACCGGCGGCGACGCGGCAGAGCAGTGCCGGAGCGGTCGAGGCGACCGCGAGCGCGCGTACCACCACCAGCCAGGAGGACGAGACATGACGCAGGATCAGTACGAGCCGATGCGCGGCGAGCGCAAACTGGTGAGTCGCAGGACCGTCCTGACAACCATGGGGGCGGTGCCGGTCGCGACTGTCGCTGCGGTCGCGGGTGCCACGGCCGCCTCAGCGGCGGCGGCGAACATCAATCTGTCGGCGTCACGGCAGACGATCCGGGGCTTCGGCGCGATGGCCCACGCAGCCTGGATCGGCGACCTGACCGCCAGCCAGCGGGAAACCGCCTTCGGCACCGGCGAGGGCCGGCTGGGGTTCTCGCTGCTGCGGATCCCCGTCGGCGAGAACCAGGCCGACTGGAGCGCCGACCTGGCCACGGCGCGGCGCGCGGCCGAGCTCGGAGTCACCGTCTTCGCGTCACCGTGGAATCCCCCGGCCAGCATGATCGAGACCTTCACCCGGGGCAGCCAGACCAACGCGAGACGCCTGCGATACAGCTCCTACGCCGCGTACGCCCAGCACCTGAACGACTTCACGACGCACCTACGGAACAACGGCGTGAACCTCTACGCCATCTCGGTGCAGAACGAGCCCGACTACGCGGCGGAGTGGACGTGGTGGACGTCCACCGAGATGCTCCGGTTCCTGAAGGAGAACGCCGGCTCGATCAGCACCAGGGTCATCGCCCCCGAGTCCTTCCAGTACGTGAAGTCCGTGTCGGACCCGATCCTCAACGACGCCACGGCGCTGGCGAACGTGGACATCATCGGGGCGCACCTCTACGGCACCTCGTACTCGAACTTCGCCTACCCCCTGTTCAAGCAGAAGGGCGCGGGCAAGGAACTCTGGATGACCGAGGTCTACTACCCCAACAGCAACACGAACTCCGGCGACGCCTGGCCCGAGGCGCTCGACGTGGGCGAGCACATCCACCGCGCCATGGTCGACGCCGAGTTCCAGGCGTACGTCTGGTGGTATCTGCGGCGCAGCTACGGCCCGATGCGCGAGGACGGCCAGATCAGCAAGCGCGGGGCGATGATGGCGCACTTCGCCAGGTTCGTCCGCCCCGGTTACGTGCGGATCGACGCGACGGCGAACCCGGCGTCGAACGTCTACGTCTCGGCGTACCGGGGTGGCGACACCGTGGTGATCGTCGCCGTCAACAAGAACACCTCGGCGGTGAGCCAGCAGTTCACCCTGTCGAACACCACAGCGTCCGGCAGTGTCTCGAACTGGCTGACCGACGGGAGCCGGACCGTCGCGCCCCAGGGCGCGCTCACCATGTCCAACGGCTCCCTCACCGTCACGCTCCCCGCCCGCAGCGTGATGACCTTCGTGACAAGCGTGAGCGGCGGCACCAGCACCGGGGACACCTACAAGCTGGTGAACGTCGACACCGGTCTGGTGCTCGGCGTGCAGAACATGTCCACCGCCGACGGCGGTCTGGCCGTGGTGTGGGGCGACAGCGGCACCGCCGACCACAACTGGGTCCGGATCGTCGACGGCAGCGCGGTCCGCTTCCGCAACGCCAACAGCGGCAAGGTCCTCGGTGTCGAGAACATGTCCACCGCCGACAACGCCCGCGTCCTTCAGTGGGCCGACAACGGCACCGCCGACCACCGTTGGACGCTGGTGGCCAACAGCGACGGCTCCTACCGGATCCGCAACGTCAACAGCGGCAAGGTCCTCGCCATCCTCAACGGTTCCAGCAGCTGGGGCGCCCAGGCCGTCCAGTACACCGACAACGGCAGCACCAGGAACAACTGGCGGCTGGTCCAGGTCGGCTGACGGTCCACCGCACGGCTCCGGGCCGACCGCACACTGTCGGCCCGGAGCCGTACCAGCGCTTGTCACGCGCGCCGCGGTCCGACCACGTCAGCCCAGGTACTTCTCCCACGGGCCGGTGATGGCCAGGGTGAGGCCCGGGTCCTGCATGTTGACGAAGAGCACCCGGCCGTCGGCGGTGAACGTCGGCCCGCAGAACTCCGAATCGTTCAGCTGGTTGCGGGCGATCGCGTAGGTCGGGCCGCCCGGAGTCGTACTGAGCACGTGCGAGGCCCCGCTGCCGTCCTCGGCGAGCACCAGACTGCCCCACGGGGTGACCGACACGTTGTCCGGGCCGTCGAAGGTGAGGTCGTTGTACTTGACCGGGGTGCCCTCCTCCGACGCCTTCTGGTGCGGGAAGTACGTCACCAGCTGGATGGTCTGGGTCCGGAAGTTGTAGAACCAGACCATGCCGTCGTGCGGTGCGGCGTCGGCCGGCAGGTCACCCTCGCCCCAGGCGTAGGAGTTGACCACGTACACACCCTCGTCGGTGCTCCACACCCCTTCGAACTTGCGGCCCCGGGTGACCTGACCGTCGGCGAACTGCTCACGCACCGACGTGTGCCGCGCGTCGCGGTCCGGCACCTCGATCCACCGGACGGGGAAGGGACGGCCCAACTGGGCGGAGGTCAGGTAGGCGACGTCCGGCAGCACCGAACCGTCGTCCATGATGATCTGCATCGCGCCGAGAACGCCCGCGTTCGGGGCGAGGCGGGTGAGCACGCCGGGACCGATCTTGACGCCGTGCGGCGCCGACCAGCGGTAGAAGAGGCCGTTGGGCCCGTCGGCGTCCTCGGAGAGGTAGATGTTGGTGCGGTCCTTGTCGATCGCCAGGGCCTCGTGCGAGTAGCGCCCCAGGCACTTGATCGGCCGCGGGTCCGCGCTGCCGTCGGCCCAGACCTCGAAGACGTAGCCGTGGTCCTTCTGGTAGGTGCCGGTCCGGCCGGCCTCTTCCCACTCGTCGCCGGCCCGGTCCTCGGTCTCCTCGCAGGTGAGCCAGGTGCCCCACGGGGTCGGTCCACCGGCACAGTTGGAGATGGTGCCGGAGAGGGCGACGAACTCACCGAGGTTCCGGCCCGCACGGTCCGTCTTGATCACCGTGCAGCCGCCGGCGTCGACGGCGCCCGCGTCGTACACGGTGCCCTTGACGTGCGGAACGCCGAACTCGGCACCCGGGTCGATCTCGTGGTTCTGGATCAGGGTGTAGCGGCCCTGGCCGGCGTCGTACACGGCCATGCCGTCGTGGTCGGCCGGGGTCATGCCCTGACCACTGTCGAGCCGGGTGACGCCGGTGCGGGTGACCACCGTGTAGCTGAAGCCCTTGGGCAGGGCCAGGATCCCCTTCGGGTCGTCCACGAGCGGTGGGAACGGCACGGGACCGCCCTTGACCGGCGGGTGCGGCCGGCCGGGGCTGGCCTGGGCGAGGGACGGCAGCCCACCGGCGACGGCAAGGCCCACGCCGGCGGCAGCGCCACCCGCGAGGAAGGTACGACGGGAGGAAGGCACTCGAATCAGCTCCTGGTCAGGGTACGTGCGACGGCTGACAGCCAACTCCTGCGCGCAGACACCGACACGTCGCCTGAGGGTTCGAGAGATGACATCGGAGTTAAGAATCACTGCCGCTCCCCCGCCGTGACGTCAGGTTCCGGAGGTCTGGTACCCCTGCCACTGCTCGACCCCGGTGAGCGGAACCGGTACCGGCCGCCGCACCACTGTCGTCAACTCGATCCGCTGGCCCTCGGCGGCCGACCGGAGCAGGGCGGTCATCGTCTCCAGCACGTGCAGCGCGACGTCGCCGCCGGCCCGCGCCGGACGCTGCCCGTCGGCGTTCACCAGGTCGATCAGGCCGATGCCGCGGGACGACTCGACGTAGCCGGCCCGCGGTTCGAGCACGCGCCACTCGGTGCCGCCGAGCGGGAAGAGGCGAACCTCGCCGTCGAAGTAGTTCGGGTCGGGTACGGCGAGCGTGCCACCCTCCCCCCGGACCTCGATCGGCGCGGCCGTCGTCGTGACCCCGTCGAAGCTCGTGGTGATTGTGGAGAGCGCGCCGTTGGTGTGTTCGAGCACGCCTGTCACGTGGGTCTCCACCTCGACCGGGATCCGTTCACCGGTACGCGGGCCCGAGCCGATGACCCGCTCGTCGCGCAGCCGGCTGGCGGCTCCGACCACCGCGCGCACCGGCCCGAGCAGGTGGATGAGCGCCGAGATGTAGTACGGCCCCATGTCCAGCAACGGGCCGCCGCCCGGGGCGTAGTAGAAGTCGGGGTTGGGGTGCCAGCGCTCGTGCCCGGCGGTGACCATGACTGCCGACGCGGACATCGGGCGTCCGATCAGGCCGTCGTCGATCGCGGCCCGCGCCGTCTGCGTACCAGTGCCCAGGACGGTGTCCGGCGCGCACCCGACGCGTACGCCGGCCGACGCGGCCCGGTCGATGATCGAGCCACCGTCCGGGAACGTCACGGCGAGCGGCTTCTCGACGTAGACGTTCTTGCCGGCGTCGATCGCGCCGAGCGAGATGTCGGCGTGCGCCGCGGGGATGGTCAGGTTGAGCACCGTCTGCACGTCCGGGCGGGCGAGCAGCCGTTCGACGCTCATCGCCTCGGCGCCGGGGATCGTGGCGGCGACGGCGGCCGACCGGGAGGCGTCCAGGTCGGCAAGTGCGGTGATCCGCACCGCGGGGTGGTTGGCGAGGGTGTCCAGGTAGGCGCGGGAGATGACCCCGAGACCTACGATGCCTACGCGGTGCGGGTCGCCCACACCATCCCCCTCTCGATGACGGTACGCACGCTCGCGTGCTCCAGCACGTCCACGCTGTGTCCCGGAGTCGTCACGACGATGCGCCCGGCACCCCAGCGCCGGGTCCAGATCGCCGGTGAGGTGACCGGCCGGTGCCACGGATGCCACGCCTGGGTGGGGTGGGTCGTGACGGCCAGTACGTCGATCAGGTCGTCGTGCAGCACCCAGTACTGTTCGGTGACCAGGTCGAAATCCTCGATACCAGCGGTGATCGGGTGCTCCCGGCCGAGGTCGGTGACGTGCACCGTGTGCGGCAGGAAGTTGTCCTCCGCGCCACCGTGGCGCTCGCACGGCTCCTTGCCCGGATGGGTAGCGAACTGGCCACCCACCAGATGCAGGTACTCCGAGGACGCGCGGAACGAGTCAACGATGCCGCCGTGCCAGCCGGTGAAACCCGTACCGGCACTGACCGCCGCGCTCAGGCCCGCCGCCTGGTCGGCGGTGATCTGCGACATCGTCATGCACTGCACGACGAGGTCGGTGTCGGCCATCGCGGCGGCGTCGGCGTAGACCTCCGTCGACTCCTCGACCCGGACGGCATAGCCGCTACGGTCGAGGAAGGGGATGAACAACTCGGTCGCCTCGACCGGTTGGTGCCCCTCCCATCCGCCCCGAACCACAAGTGCTCTGCGCTGTGTCACCCTCGCTCCCTCCCACGGCCCACCGCCACCGGGCCGGCCGCTGCCGACCCGGCCACGTACCGCCGACACCCGTGCTTGTCGGGCACCGAAACCGTACCCGTGGTCGGCGCGGAAGCCGACCTTGGAGGTGTCCGGATTCCACTGTGGTCCATCCCCACCGGTGCGGGGCGAGCCCGGTACGCGAGGTGGCGACGACATGGGTACGGCCCGCGCAGCCCGGTGCTCGGGATGTGCGGGCCGTACCGGTGGCCAGGCGAGATGACTGTCAGACGGTCGTGCGCGACCACTGCTGGTTGGGCCCGGTGTTGCACGTGTACTGCTTGAGGACCACGCCGTCCGCTGTCGACGAGGCCGGTACGTCCACGCACTTGTTGCTGTGCCGTGCCCGCAACTGGAAGTAGCTGCCGTTGGCGACCATCTGGAACTGCTGGTTCGTGCCGCTACCGCAGGTGTACTGGATGAGTTCCGCGCCGTCGGCGGTCGACGCGCCCACCACATCGAGGCACTTTCCGCTGTGCCGGCTGACGATGCGCCAGTAGCCGCTGCCCGCGTCCTGGAACTGCCACTGCTGCCACGCGCTGCCGCCGTAGGTGTACTGGCCGACGCGCGCACCGTTGTCGGTGTTCGGTTGCTGGACGTCCATGGCCTTACCGCTGTGCCGCACGGTGACCCGGTAGAAGGTTCCCGTCGACGGCGGTGGCGTCGTCGGGTCGCCGCCGCCGATGGTGTCGCCCCAGCCGTAGCGGATCCGGTCCGCGCCGGAGGTGTTGCGGACGGTCAGGTTGAGGTCGGTGCCGCTGCCGCTGATGGCGTACATCGAGTACCAGTCGTAGCCGATGGTGCCGGTCTTGCCGCCGAGCGCCGGCCAGTAGGTGCCGCCCATCTGGTTGTCGCGCATGACCTGGGCCATGGCCCGGATGTAGCGCACGAAGTTGTCGGTGCTGCCCGCGTCGGCGTAGTTGCGGCCGTCGTTCATCGGTGCGCCGAACTCGGTGGCGACCGCGCGCGAGGCGCAGTTGCCCAGCCGGACCTGGATGTGGCTGCGGAAGGCGTCGTAGGTCATCGCGCCGTAGAAGAAGGCGTAGTAGTGGAAGGACAGCAGTGTCGCGTTGAAGCGGCTGTCGGTGCAGATGTCACGCAGGTCCTGGCTGAAGCCGGTGCCACCGATCAGCACCCGGCCGGGCACCGCCGAGGGGTGGGAGCTGAGCCAGTTGGCCGCGACGTTGCGCCACTCCGTCGAGCTGTAGCCGTGCGGCTCGTTCATCGGCTCGAAGTAGACGTTGGGGTTCGAGCCGTAGTTGTTGATCACCGTCGACCACATCGCGTTCCACGCGCCGAGATTCGTGATGCGGCCACCGGAGGCGGCGCCGTCCTCCCAGTAGGCGAGGATGACCTTGAACCCGCGCTCGCTGGCGGCGTCGATGGCTCCCCGGTACGCCTCCCACCACGCCGTCCCCACCGTGTGCGTGTTGATCGGCAGCCGGACGGTGTTGACCCCCATGGTGGCGGCCATGTCGTCGTAGAGGGCGTTGGCCTTGGCCCGCACCGTGGCGTTGCTGTCCGACGAGCTCAGGCCCTGCACGACGAGCGGGGTGGTCTTGAAGTTGTCGCCCAACACGGCCCAGTTCATGCCGCGGAACTGGTTGGTGGCGGCGGTGGCCGGCGACGACGCGACGACGATGCCAACCGTCGCCGTCATCGCGGCCACCAGGGCGATCACTGTCCGGCGCATCGACCGGCTGATCCGTTCCATGGGCTGTCCAATCACTAGATCTCGTCTCTCCGGGTTCGACGGGTGCGGAGAGGTCAGCTGGTCACGCGGAAGGTGGCGTCGGCGCGGCTCTGCGCGTCGGTGACCGGGTCGAGCCGGAGCAGGTAGGCGTAGTGCCGCAGGTAGCGGTCCGGGTGGCTGTAGGACTGGAACGACGTCCACGACGAGTTGGCCAGACCGGCGACCCGCCGGAAGGTGGCGTCGGCGGCGAAGGTGGCGGTGCCGTCGTTGGCCTCCAACCGGAAGTCGAACCCGTAGTGGCGCAGGTAGTAGCCCGGGTAGTTGACCGACTGGATGGACACCGTGCCGGAGCCGGCCAGGCCGGGCACCAGTCGCCACTGGCCGTCCTGGGCCGGGCTGGGGTTCGGGTCGATGCGGACGTCGTAGTCGTAGTGCCGGACGTAGCGGTCCTGGAAGTTGTACGACTGGATCCGGTTGACCGCTGTGGTGGGCCAGCGGGCGAGCACCCGGTCCTGTTCGGCGGCGGTCAGGTTGAGGATCGTCCCGTGCCGTTTCTTGGTGCCACCCATTGCGTACGAGCCGGACGCCGGGAGTCGGTAGCTGCCCGGGCTCGACGGGTTGGTGGTCAGCACCGGCAGGTAGCCGCGCCCGGAGGCGTACTGGTCGAGGTAGAGCACCCACTCGTTGCGGGCGTTGAACTTCATCCACATCGGGCCTTCGACCTGGGCGCCGGTGAGCCCGATGCCGGACAGGTTCCCCAGGCTGGTCCAGGTGCCGAGGATCGAGTTGCTGCCCTCGATGGCGATCTGGCCGTCCCGGGAGGCCCGGACGTACCGGTAGCCGCCCACGCCGGCGGGCACCTCGACGATCTGGGTGTCGATGATCTCTTGGTTACCAGGCCGGTCGATGTAGACCTGCGGGGTGGTGATGCTGCGGAAGTTCGCCGTACGCGCGTAGTAGATGCGGTGCTTGGTCGCGCCGTTGAGCGGTACGTTCGTCGCCCAATAGAGGACGTAGTCACCGGTGTCCGGGTTCCAGATCGCCTCCGGCGCCCAGGCGTTGCGTCCGTCCGGGATCGCACCGGCGACGTTCAGCAACCACGGGGCGGACCAGTTGACCAGGTCGGTGGACTCCCACACGACGAGGTTGCGGCTGCCGTTGTTGATCGAGGTCGACCAGTCCTGGCCGCAGCCGATGCACAGGTCCGTGGCGATGATCCAGTACCGGTCGCCGTTCGGCGAGCGGACCAGTGCGGGGTCCCGGACGCCGCGGGTGCCGACAGTGGACCGCAGGACGAGACCCCCGTTGTTGAGGTCGGTCCAGCGCAGCCCGTCGGTGCTGTGGGCGAGGTAGATCTGTTGGTCGGTGGACGACTCGCCGGTGAAGTGCGCCATCAGGTAGCCGACGGTCGGGTCGAGCGCCGCCGCCTGCTTCGGTGTCGCCGCCGACCAGGTGGTGAAGAGCAGGCACGCGGCCACCGCGACAGCACCGAGCCGCGCGAGGACTCTCGACATGGGTCATTCTCCTTCGCGGAGGGGCATCCGGGTCAGCTAGAGCGTCGGTACGACGGGCCGGATGGTGCCGTCGCTGTTGAACTCCATCCGGTCGATGGCGGTCTCCCGGTTGGTGCCGTTGCCGGCTGGGACGGCGAACCGGTGGTAGGCGATGTACCAGGTGTCAGTGCCGGGTGCCCGGACCACGGAGTGGTGGCCGGTGCCCCTGATGCCGACCTCGAGGCGCTTCTGCAGCACCACCCCTCGCCGGGTCCACGGCCCCAGCGGCGACGGACCGGTGGCGTACGCGACCCGGTAGTCCTCACTGCGCGTGTCGTTCTCCGACCACATGAAGTAGTACTGGCCGTTGCGCTTGAACACGAACGGTGCCTCGTTGTAGCCCGACGGGGTGACGACCCGCACCTGCGCGGCGTCGAAGGAGACCAGGTCGGAGTTCAACCGCACGGCCCGCCCGACGCCCTGCCCCCAGTACAGGTACGACTGCCCGTCGTCGTCGGTGAACACCATCGGGTCGATCGCCTGCCCACCGGAGAACTGGTCGCTGCGCACGAGCGGCCGCCCGAGCGCGTCGCGGAACGGCCCGGTGGGGCTGTCGGCCACCGCCACGCCCAGGTGTTTGGCGGTGTTGCCGCTGGCCGCGCCGCCACTGAAGTACAGGTAGTAGCGACCGTTGGCGCTGGCCACCGCGGGTGCCCAGGCGGAGTTGTCCGCCCAGGACACGTCCGGGCCGTGGTCGAGGATCACCCCGTGGTCGGTCCAGTTGACCAGGTCGGTGGAGGAGAACGCCTTGTAGTAGGTGCCGGCCCAGCTCGCGTAGCCGTCGGTGGTCGGGTACAGGTAGTAGCGGCCGTTGAAGACGGCGAGGTGCGGATCGGCGAAGAGGCCGGGGATCGCCGGCCCTTTGGTGGTCTTGGGAGCCCAGGGCGTGACGAGGCGGAAGGAGCTGTCGGCTCGGAACGCGGCCGTGTCCTGGTAGGCGTCGAGCCAGAGCGCGTAGTCGCGGTGCCGGATCCGCCGGTTCGGGTAGTTGTACGAGGCCAGGGCCACCGATCCGGCGACCGATCCGTCGACCGCGCAGAACGTGGCGTCGGCCCGGAACCCCGCGTCACCGGCGTTGCTGTCAATCCGGAGGCGGTAGTCGCGGTGCCGCAGGAACATCCCATTCTTGGTTTGGAACGAGTAGCAGGCAGGCGACGCCAGGCCGTTGACCACGGTGAAGGTGGCATCGAGCTTGACCTGGTTGGCGCTGCTGGCGCTCACCGGATCGAGCTGCCCGAGATAGTCGATGTGCCGCACGTACCGTCCGGACTGGTTGACCGCCTCCAGCGAGACGGCGCCGGTCGGCAGCGTGGCGGCCCGCGCCGGACCGTCGGCGACCACCACGACGGCCACGGCGGCCACGGCGGAGAGCACGAGGAGGGACCGCAGTCGCTTGGCCGATGCTCCGGACAGCGACGCCGCTGTCGTACGCCGTGGAACCACGAGTCCGCGCCCCTCTCCGCAAGATCATCTATGTTAGCGTTAACAACAGTGGCCTGTCTTCGGGCCCTGGCCTTTGGCGCTCTGGGACGGGGTGACCTGGCCGAACGTGACGTCGTTGAGCCGTCACGCCGCTACCGACACAATGTGTTCGGCTCGTTAAGTTCGCGTTGCGGACAAGTGTTAGCGATCGCATCTGCCAGTGTCAAGGGATCAACGTTGACCACTCCCCCCGAGCGCCTCGCGCCCCTGCACGAACGCGAGGCGGAGCGACGCACAGCGGGCCGAGCGCTGAGGCTGTCAGCCGGCGAAGGCTGAAGAGGTCAGCTCTGGATGGAGAACGTGGCGACGACACCGTTGTGGTCGGACCTGGTGCCACCGACGATGTCGTAACCGGTCATCCACATCAGTTGGTGTGCGGGCAGCCGCTTCCAGAAGTAGACGTAGTCGATGTGCCGGTTGCCGTGTGTCCCGGTGCCCTTCTCGCCGTAGAGGTTGTAGTTGGAGCGCAGATTCGGCAGCTCGTTGGCCTCGAAGACCTGCCACGGGAACTTCCCGTACCCGTAGCTGCGGTCGGCGCTGAAGTCGATGTTCAGGTCACCGCTCACGATGACCTGGCCCTCGTCCTGCTTGTTGACCGCCAACTCCTTGAGGCCCTGGAACTGCGCCTCGGCGCACCTGGTGCGCGGCAGGTCCTCGGGCCGGCCGGCGGTCTCGATGCCTGCCACCGCGTGCGCGTTGATCTGGGTCACGTTGCGGCCGGTGGCTCTGTGCCGGTACTTGACCCAGTTGTTGTAGCGCGCGGGCGGCACCTCGCCCGGGCCATTGGTGTCACAGACGAAGATGGAGCCCTTGTCGAGCACGTCGAACTTGCTCTTCTTGGCGATCAATGCCTCGCCGGCCTGGTTGGTGCCGCCTGGCGCGTACAACCACCAGCCGTTGTCGGCGGCCCAGTTCGCCAGGAACTCCTTGCGGGTGCCGACCTCGTTGAGTCCGACGAGGTCGGCCTCGGACGCGATCAGGCTCAGGTCGTGCGCGAAGTCGGCCTGACTCAGCCCGTAGTAGATGTTCAGGGTGGCCGCCCTGAAGGTCACGCTCGCGGCGGCCGCCGGGGCCGCCGGCAGCAGGGCCGCCGCCAGCGCGACCGCGCCCACGAGGGCGCCCACGGCGCGGGTCGACCACTCAGTTGGTCTACGCATCGATGTCCTTCCGCACGAACCGCCGTCGGTGGCGGCCAACGCACCCTATCGATCGGAGTCGACGCGACGCCGAACGTCCGGTTACCAGACATCGACCGCCCGAGTCGGGGATACGTGACTCCCCCGGTGGTGGAGCTAGGCGAAGGTGAGGCCGTCGGACCGGGCGCGCTTGAGTTCGGAGAAGGCCCGGCAGCCGGCCAGCAGGCGGGCGCCGTCGAAGACCCGGACAGCCTCCTCGCCACGGGGGATCGCGTTCAGTACGGGACCGAAGAAGGCCACGTCGTCGACGACGACAGTCGGAGTGCCGAGGTCCTCACCCACCAGGTGCTGTGCGCGGGCGGTGCTGGCCCGCATCTGTGGGTCGAGGTCACTCCGATGGGCGGCGTCGGCCAGGTCGACGGGAAGGCCGGCCTCGGCCAGTGCCAGCGGGACGACTCTGTCGAAGTCCTTGTCGCCGGCGTCGTGGATCCGGCGGCCGAGCGCCGGATACAGCCGGGCGAGGGCGGCGGAGCCGTGTTGCGCGGCTGCCGCCACGCACACCCGGGCCGGCCCCCACGCCCGGTCGTTGAATTCGCGGTACCAGGGCTCCAGCTCGCGGTGCTCGTTGACCACCGCGAGGCTCATCACCTCGAACCGCAGAGCGAGCGGCCGCATCTTCGCGACCTCCATGAGCCAGCGGGAGGTGATCCAGGCGAACGGGCAGGACGGGTCCACGTACGCCGTGACCACCGGAGTTGACGTTTGAATCGAGTTGTCTTCCACGGAAGACAATTTATCTTCCTTGGAAGGTAAGATGCAACAGTGGATGACGACCGGATCAACGAGATCGTCGGCCAGTGGGGCCGAGAGCGACCAGACCTCGACCCCACTCCGTTGCTGATCATCGGCCGCATCCAACAGCTGGCCGCCGCACTCGACGTGGCCCTACGGCCGCCGTTCGCCGCGGCGGACCTCGGTAACGGCGACTTCGACGTGCTCGCGGCGCTGCGGCGCGAGGGCCAGCCCTACACCCTCACGGCGGGCCAGTTGAGCCACCGGATGCTCGTGACCACCGGCGCGGTGACCAAGCGGGTGGACCGACTTGTCGCCCGCGGCCTGGTGTCCCGCTCGGTCTCGGCTGCCGACGCGCGCGGCAGAGTGGTCGGGCTGACTCCGACCGGCGTGACGGTGACCGACCGGCTCATCGAGGAACATCTGGCCAACGAGGCGGCCATCCTTCGCGGCCTCACCGACAGCGACCGCAGGACCCTTGAGCGCCTGCTCGCGGCGATCAATCGGACCCTGGACTCCGGAGATTCCGAAGCTGGGGGTGGGGGTCCGACCGGATGAGGGCCTCGGTCGTGATCGGCCAGTTCGCCGAATACCATGCCGCCATGGACGACACCGCCGGCGGCGTACGCATCAGACGCGCCGGCCCGGCCGACGCGACTGCCGTACTGGACATGCTCGACTCCGCGGTGGTCTGGATGAACGACCGCGGCAACACCGAGCAGTGGGGAACGAGACCGTTCTCGGAAATACCCGCTCGGGCCGAACAGGTCGATCGGTATCTGACCGAACACCTCCCCTTCGTCACGGAAGTGGGCGGGACGCCGGCCGCGGCCCTGGTGTTGGGCTCCGGACCCGATCCGCGTGCACCGATCACGCCTGCGGAAGAACCTGAACTGTTCGTCCGCCTCCTGGTCACCAACCGACGATTCGCCGGTCGGAAACTGGGATCGGCCCTGTTGGCCCACGCCGTGGCGGAAACCCGACGAGCCGGCGTGCGGTTGCTACGGGTCGACTGCTGGGCGGGCGGCGGAGGCGAGTTGGTGGCGTACTACGAGCGCCACGGGTTCACCCCCACCGAGACGTTCCTGGCCGGAACCTGGCCCGGGCAGGTGCTGGCCCAACGGGTCGGTTGATCCGGGCTCCCGGGTCAGGCGTCCCGACGCCCCACAGCCATCGCACACGACGCTAGGAGCGCTCGGCGGCGGCACCGGCAGGAGCACGCTCGCGGAGCATGGTCAGCAGCCCCGGAAAACGTTGTTCCACGTCGTCGTAGCGGAGGGTGAACAGCCGGCGGATGCCGTCGACTCGCGTGCTGATCAGGCCGGCTTCGCGCAGCACCTTGACGTGGTGCGACACCGTCGACTTGCCAATGGTGACGCCGGCCTCCCTGAGGATGTCGCTGCCGCATGCCCAGTCCCCGGCGGCGGCGAGGGCGCGCACGAGCGTGAGCCGTACCGGGTCGGCGAGCGCGCTGAGCACGACGTCGATCGTCACGGTCTCGATTGGGGGTTCGATCACCTCGGTCACGAGACGAAGCCTAGCCAGATCTTGCGAACAGTACGACTCTCGTCGTACTGTTCGATCCTTCTCGAACAGTACGACGCAGATCGAACATAGGACGGATCATGAAGGCGATCATCTACCGCGACAACGGCGGCCCCGACGTGCTCCAGTTCGTCGAGCGTGACCGACCCACGCCCGCACCCGGTGAAGTCCGCGTCCGGGTCGTCGTGTCCGGGGTCAACCCGACCGACTGGCAGGTCCGCGCCGGCACCACCCACCGCAAACTGTTCCCCGAGGTCACCCCGCACCTCGACGGCGCCGGCGTGATCGACGCCGTCGGTGCCGGGGTCGACCCCGACCGGGTCGGTCAGCGCGTCTGGCTGTTCATGGCCGCCGCCGGGCGGCCCACCGGCACCGCCGCCGAGTTCACAGTCGTACCCGCCGACCAGGCCGTGCCGCTGCCGGACGAGGCCAATTTCGATGTCGGCGCCGCACTCGGTGTCCCCGCGCTCACCGCACACCGCGCACTCACCGTCGCCGAGGACGGGCCACGCCGCCTGCGCCCGGGCGTACTCGACGGCGCAGTCGTGCTCGCCGCCGGCGGGGCCGGCGCCGTCGGGCACGCGGTGATCCAGCTCGCCCGATGGGCCGGCGCCACCGTGATCGCCACCGTCAGCGGACCGGAGAAGGCGAAGCTGGCCGCCGCGGCCGGAGCCCACCACACCATCACCTATCGCGAGGGCGACCCAGCCGCCGCCATCCGTGCCATCGCCCCGGACGGCGTCGACATCGTCGCCGAGGTGGCGTTGGGCGCGAACCTGGCTCTGGACCTGGCCGTGCTGCGCACCCGTGGCACGATCGCCACGTACGCCAACGTGGGTGGACATCCGGTCGAGCTGAACGTGGGTCAGAACATGCGGCTGAACACGCGCCTGCAGTTCCTGGTGCTCTACACGGCCGGCCCGCAGGTTCGCGCCGCAGCCGTCGAGGACGTCGCCGCCGCGATCCGGGACGGTGCCCTACCGGTCGGCGAGGAACACGGCCTGCCACTGCTCCGCTTCCCCCTGCGCCGCACCGCCGACGCTCATCGAGCGGTGGAAGCCGGAGCGGTCGGCAAGGTGCTTGTGGACGTCGCGGACACGACCACAGGGGTTTGCTGACAGGCGACACCGATGGTCGGGTTCGTGCCGGTGTGGTCCGGCAAGGGCTGGCAGCGGCGAGAGCCGACGGCTACCGTGCTGCCGTGACGGTGTGGGAGCTCTGGCGGCAGGATGACAACGGCAACCAGGTCCGGATAGGTGCCTTCCCTGATCGGGTGGAGGCCTTGGCCAAAGCCCTGGCGCTGGAGTCCGGGGTGGCGCACAAGCAGACCTACTGGGTCGACGGGCCACCCGACCCGGTCTGCCGCACCAACCGCGACCTCTACCGACGCGTTGTGGGAGAGGGCGAGCGCATGAACGCCTCCGGTCGCAGTCTGGAGGAGTTCCTCCGTGCGTGGCGGCAGGTCGCCCGGCCGCTGTCGGGTCAGGTCCGGCTGGACCTGGACACGGTTGCCGCGATGGTCACGGCGGCGGGCATCGTCGAGCCGGCGCCGCCGCAGGCCTCCTGGCGATCCGCTTCGTTCCGCTACGTGGACGAGCCGACCACGTACGCCCACTGGGAAGCGATCGTCCTGTCGCAGATCGCGGACCTGGCCGACTTCGCCGACCAGGGACCGCTCAACGAGCACCCCTATCTCGGCATTGACGCACCCCGTGCGGCCGGACGTGTGCGGGCCACGGGCCGCCGCTGGTACAACTTCGACCCAAAGGCGTATCTGGAATGCGGGATGGCCGGAGCACTGGGCGGTTGGAGCGAGGACGACGGCCTGCGGATACCGGTTCCCGGCCCCGTCGTGGCGTTGGTGGACGAGCCGGAGCCGGGCGATCACGAACTCGATTTCCTCGGCTGGGGCGACCTGGCGGAGCTGGCCCGGTGTGGGCAGGAGTACGAGTAGCAGACCGCGTCAGGCGGTGGCCAACCGGACCATGAACTGGCAGCCGTCGGAGGTGTTGCGCACCTCGACCCGACCTCCGTGCGCCTCCACCAGGCCGTGGACGATGGCCAGGCCGAGCCCGCCGGACGCCCCATCGTCGCCGGGGCCGGGCGTGCGGGCCGGTTCGCCCCGGAACGCGACGTCGAACAGCCGGGGAAGGTCGGCCGGGGGGATGCCACCGCAGGTGTCGGCGACCGACAGCCAGGCGTGGTCCTCCTCTCGACCGGCTTCGATGCGTACGGTGCCGTCCTCGGGGGTGTAGCGCACGGCGTTGAGCAGCAGGTTGGCGACGACCCGAGCCAGCTCCGGTTCACTCGCGGCGACAGTCGGCCAGCCCGACTCGCTGGCGATCAGCTTGATCCGGCGGGCGTCGGCCAACGGGACGGTGCTGGCCAGGGCGTCCGACACCACCTCACCGAGCGGCACCGCCGTCAACGACAACCGCAGCGCTCCGGCGTTGATCCGGGACAGCTCGAACAGGTCGTCGACGAGTCGGGTCATCCGGTCGGTCTCCAGCCGGATCCGGCGGTGGTACTCGTCGACAGTGTCCGGATCACGCACCACCCGGTCCTCAAGCGCCTCCGCCATGGCCCGCAGCCCGGCGAGCGGGGTCCGCAGGTCGTGGGAGACCCAGGCGACCAGGTCACGTCGGCCCTTCTCCAGTTGCCGTTCCCGCTCCCGTGCCTGGTCGCGCCAGACCGCCGCGCGGGCCAGTCGCCGGCCGAAGTGCCCGCCGACGGCGAGGCTGACCACCGCCGCCGCCGACACGGTGATCAGCACCACCTCGAGGTCGTGGGCGGAGAGGAACATCGCCTCCGCTACCGCGAGCACCCCGACGGCGACCGCGACCACAGTGGTGGCGAGCAGCACGCTCAGATGCACGGTGATCGAGCTGCGCCGCAGCGCGCGCAGCAGCAGTGCGCCGGCGAGGCCGATGCCCAGTGCCGCACCGAGGGCGATCGCGAAGATCAGCAGCAGGTCACGCATCGGCGGGCTCGTACCGGTAGCCGACACCCCAGATTGTCACGATCCGCCGCGGGTCGGCCGGATTGTCCTCGATCTTCTCGCGCAGTCGGCGGACGTGCACCGTCACCGTGGAGTGGTCCCCGAAGTTCCAGCCCCAGACCTGCTCCAGGAGTTCGGCCCGGCTGAACACCCGGGACGGGTGCCGCATCAGGTGCGCGAGCAGGTCGAATTCACGCAGCGTCAGCGCCAGGTCGGCACCGGCGAGGCGGGCCGTCCGGGAGGTGGTGTCCACCGTCAGGCTGCCGTCGGTGAGCGCCTCCGGCCGCTCGGGCGGCGGCCCGCCGGCGGCGCGCCGGAGCACCGAACGGACCCGGAGCACCAACTCCCGGGGGGAGAAGGGCTTGGTCAGGTAGTCGTCCGCGCCGAGTTGCAGCCCGAGGATCCGATCGGACTCGTCACCCCGCGCCGTCAGCATGATGATCGGGATGCCGTCCGGCCGGGCCCGCAGCTCCCGGCACACCTGTAGGCCGTTGATCCGGGGCAGCATCAGGTCGAGCACGACCAGGTGTGGTGCCTCGCGCGCCACCGCCGCCAACGCCGCCGCCCCGTCCCCGGCGTGGCTGACCTGGAAGCCGTCGTGTTCGAGGTAGCGGCAGATGACGTCACTGACGGTCTGGTCGTCGTCGACCACCAGCACCCGTTGTGTCACGAACATCCCCCGTCACAACCCGTCGACTTGTGCATCCGCCAAGCGTAGCCAGGCGTCGGACGTCGACCGCACCGGCGAATCCTAACGAGGTTCTTACGGCTGCTCGGGCCAGCCGCTGTGGGCGTCCGCGAGGTCATACGGTGACCGGAATGCGGATACTCGTCACCGGTGCTGCCGGATTCATCGGCTCCCACGTCGCCGACCTGCTCGACGCGGACGGGCACGAGGTGGTGGCCGTCGACGCGCTCCTACCGGAGGCGCACGGCGCGACGCCGCCACCCTGGGCGCAGCGGCACGACCTCGTGGTCGGCGACGTGCGCGACGCGGAACTGCTGACCCGGCTGCTCGCCGGGGTCGACGCGGTCTGCCACCAGGCGGCCATGGTCGGGCACGGCGTCGACCCGGCCGACGCCCCCCGGTACGCCGCGCACAACGACCTCGGCACGGCCACCCTCCTCGCCGCGATGCACGACACCGGCGTACGCCACCTGGTGTTGGCCAGCTCGATGGTGGTCTACGGCGAGGGCCGGTACCACTGCCCGGCGCACGGAATCGTCCGGCCGGCCGGCCGCCGCGCCGCCGACCTGGCCGAGGGCCGGTACGAGCCGACCTGCCCCCGCTGCGACCACGCGCTCTCCCCCGGTCTCGTGCCCGAGGACGCGCCGCTGGAACCGCACAGCACGTACGCCGCCACCAAACTGGCCCAGGAACACCTCGCCGGCGCCTGGGCGCGGCAGACCGGCGGATCGGTCTGGGCGCTGCGGTACCACAACGTCTACGGGCCCCGGATGCCGCGCGACACCCCGTACGCCGGTGTGGCGTCGATCTTCCGGTCGGCCCTGGCCGCCGGGCAGCCGCCCCGGGTCCTGGAGGACGGCCGGCAGCGGCGCGACTTCGTGCACGTGAGTGACATCGCCGCCGCCAACCTGCTGGCGCTGACGACCCCGGCTCCGGAGCCCCTGGTGCCGGTGAACGTCTGCTCGGGTGAACCGCACACCGTCGGCGAGTTGGCCCACGAGCTGGCGTCGGCGATGGGCGGGCCGGTGCCGGTCACGGTCGGGGGTGGGCGGGTGGCGGACGTCCGGCACGTGGTGGCCGATCCGGCCCGCGCCGCCCGGCTGCTGGGTTTCACCGCCCGGGTCGGCTTCGCCGCTGGCATCGCCGACTTCACCACCGCGGTGATGCGGGAACCGGCCGCGGTCAGGAAACCGTCCACAGTAGGTGGTTGACGGCGAGGGCGGTGCCGGCCTGGGCCGCCAGCCACCACCGTCGGTGCCCGCTCGGCAGGTGCGCGGTGGCGACCAGCAGCCAGCCGGCGAAGGGTAGCCAGATCCGCTCCACCTCGGCCTTGCTGAGCCCGGACAGGTCCGCCGCGAGCACTGCCAACGCCGCCGCGACGGGCAACCACACAGTGGGTCCGGCGCCGGCGATCCGTTGTCGCAGGGCCGCCCGGGCCGGTGGTCGGATCGGCACCGCGGCCACCGCCCGCCGCAGCGCCGGCCCGACCACCGGCCCGGCCGACAGCAGCAGGGCGGCGAGATTCGCCCAGACCCAGTAGCCGTACGGGCGTTCCGCCGCCCAACCCTGGTAGTAGCGGCGGGCCACCAGGTGGTAGCCGTCCAACCACCAGAAGCCGGCGAGGCTGAACCCGGCGACAACTGCCGCGACCGCCGTCGCCGCGACCAGGAGCACGCCGAGGCGATCCCGGGCCCGCAGCAGCACCACTGCCACCGCGAGCACCCCGACCAGGACGAACCCGTACGACAGGTAGAGCGCGACACCGAGCAGCAGCCCACCGGGTACGGCCCCGGGCCGGCCACCCACCGCCAGTAGCGCCAGGCCGGCGGCGATCACCGCGGCGAACATGCCGTCCGCGGAGGCCCCCACCCAGACCGCCCCGGGGAAGAGGACCAGGAACGGCCACACCGCCCGAGCCGCGTCCTCGGTGCCGAGCGCCCGCACCGCCACCGGCACCGACACGCAGACCGTGGCGCCGAGCAGCACACACGCGAGCCCGGCGGCCGTCCCGCCGCCCAGGCCGATCCGTTCCAGCCCGACGAAGAGCAACAGCGCTGCCGGTGGATGACCTGCGGTGTGGGTGGACCACGAATCGGGCTGGAAGTCGAGGATCCGATCGGCGAAACCGGCAACCATGGCGCCGACATCCCGCACCCCCGGAACCTCGTGCAGGTACTCGGCCTGCACGGTGAGCCGCTCGGTCAACCCGGCGGACCAACCGTCCACGAGGGCCAGCGACAGCGTCCAGAGCACCGCTGTGAGGTAGCCGACGGCCAGCAGCAGCGGCCACCGCACTACGGTCGCCAGGCGCGTGCCCCGCCACAGGAACAGCGCCGCGACGAGCAGCGCGGCGGGTGTGCCGGGGCCCAGATGCGGCTGCCATTCGGCGTAGAGCGGGGCGGCGTCCGCATGCAGCCGTACACCCCGGTGGTTGAGCAGTGCGCCGACGGCGACGGCGGCGGCGAGCAGGGCCACCTCCACGCCGAGGACGGTCAGGTCGGCGGACCGGGGGCGTCCCGGCCGGGTCATCATGGTCATGGTGACGGCCCACGCTACGACCTCCGACCAGGGATCCGGCCGCGCATCGGGGGGACGTCAGGGACTCGTAAGATCCCCTGCCGCGTAAGCGATTCGTAAGGACGGACAGCGCTCCGGACGGCCCCGGGCGGGCCTAGCGTCGCCGGTATGCACACAACGATCGACGTGGTGCTGCCGTGCCTGGACGAGGCGGCCGCACTGCCTGCCGTACTGAGCGGGCTGCCACCCGGCTACCGGGCCATCGTGGTCGACAACGGCTCCACCGACGGCTCGCCGGCCGTCGCCGCCGAGTACGGGGCCCGGGTCGTCCACGAGCCGCGACGCGGGTACGGCGCGGCTGTGCACACCGGTCTGCTGGCGGCGGACGCGGAGTTGGTCTGTGTCCTCGACGCGGACGGCTCGTTCGATCCGGCCGAGTTGCCAAGGCTCGTCGCGGCGGTGCTCGACGGGCGGGCGGACCTCGCCGTCGGGCGGCGTCGGCCGGTCTCGGCGGAGGCCTGGCCGTGGCATGCCCGGATGGGAAACGCGCTGGTGGCCGCGCTGCTGCGGCGTCGCGGTGTGCCGGTGTACGACATCAGCCCGATCCGGGTGGCCCGGCACGCGGCGCTGCTGGGACTCGGGGTGCAGGACCGCGCGTTCGGTTACCCGCTGGAGTTGCTGCTGCGCGCCACCGAGGCGGGCTGGCGGATCCTCGAGCTGGACGTCGCGTACGCACCCCGGGCCGCCGGCACCAGGTCGAAGGTCTCCGGGTCGGTGCGGGGCACGATGCGGGCGACCCGGGACTTCGCCGGAGTACTGCGCGCCGGCGTCGGCGGTGGACAGTGAACGTGCTGCTCGTGGTCGCCAAGGCACCGGTCGCCGGGCTGGCCAAGACCCGCCTCTGTCCGCCGGCGAGTCCGGCCCAGGCGGCCCGGGTCGCGGCGGCGGCGCTGTTGGACACCCTCGCGGCGGTACGCGCCACCCCGGCGACCATTCCCGTGCTGGCCCACACCGGTCGGTTCGCCGATGCCGAGTGCCGCGCGGAACTGGACACCGCGCTGGCGGGCTGGCACCTCGTTGCACAGCGTGGCGCCACGTTCGCCGACCGGCTCGCGAACGCGCACGCCGACACCGGTGCGGCCTTCCCCGGCCGGCCGGTGCTGCAGATCGGCATGGACACGCCGCAGGTCCGGCCGGCAGTGCTCACCACCGCCCTGGGGTTGCTCGCCGAGCACGGGGCGGTTCTCGGGCCGGCGCTCGACGGCGGCTGGTGGGCCCTGGGGTTGCGCGACCCGGCGTACGCGGGCGCGCTGCGCGACGTGCCGATGTCGACGGACGACACCTGTCGCCGTACCCTCGCCGCTCTGCGCGAGCACGGGTTGCACCCGGCGACACTGCCGGTGCACCGGGACGTCGACGACTGGCCCGGCGCGCTCGCGGTAGCGGCGGACCTGCCCGGCACCCGGTTCGCGGCTGCCGTCGAGTCGGTGGGTGACCACCTGGTGAGCGGACCCCGCCGATGACCTCGACGATAAGTCTCGACGGTTTCGCTGTGGTCCTGGGCGGGCCCGGCGGGTGGCCCGCCGACCAGGACGCCCGCGGTACGCAGTTCACCCAGGTGCCGCCGGCCCAGCCGCAGCACTGGCTGGTGCACACCGACGGGCGACGCGATCTGCTGCCGGTGCGCCGCTGGCACGGCGCACCGGAACCGGCGATCGAGTCCATCGCCGCCCGCTGCGAGGGGCCGACAATCGACCTCGGCTGCGGCCCCGGCCGACTGACCAGGGCACTCGCCCAGCGCGGCCTGGTCGCGCTGGGCGTGGACATCTCCGCCGAGGCGGTCCGGCTCACCCAGGGCCGGGGGGTGGTCGCCCTGCGACGCGACGTCTTCGACCCCCTCCCCGGCGAGGGAAGATGGGCGCACGCCCTGCTCGTCGACGGCAACATCGGCATCGGCGGTGACCCGGTCCGGCTGCTGCGCCGGTGCGCCGCCCTGCTCGCCGCCGACGGGACGCTGCTGGTCGAGGTGGAACCCCCGGGAGCCGGGCTGTGGCAGGGGCAGGCGTACGTGTTGTCCGGGGCGTCCGGGGACGGGGCATGCCAGGGGCCGGCGTTTCCCTGGGCACGGGTCGGGGCCGACGTGGTGGCCGGTACCGCCGCCGCCGCCGGTCTACGCGTCGCCAGCCAGCTCCGGTTCGGCAGGCGCTGGTTCGTCGAGTTGGTGCGCCAGTGATCCGCCGGCCCCGGGTCCCCGCCCCGGAGGACTTCACCGCGCCGTCGCACTCACCGCTGGTCGCCGCCCGGCTCGGCCTCTGGCTCGGGGTGGCGTTCGGGCTGTGCTTCGGCACCGGACTGCTCAGCCACTTGATCCAGCACCCGCCGGGTTGGTTCAGTTGGCCGACCCGACCGGTCAACCTCTACCGGATCAGCCAGGGTGTCCACGTGCTCTCCGGCATCGCGGCGATCCCGTTGCTGCTCGCCAAACTGTGGAGCGTCTACCCCCGGCTGTTCGTCCGTCCGCCGCTGCGCCAGCCGATCCGGTTGTCCGCCCACGCACTCGAACGGATCTCCGTCCTGGTCCTGGTCTGCGCCGCGTTCTTCGAGCTGGTCACCGGCCTGTTCAACGTCGCCCAGTCGTACCCGTGGGGGTTCTTCTTCCCGACCGCGCACTACGCCGTCGCCTGGCTGGTGGTGGGCGCGGTGCTGCTGCACGTCGCGGTGCAGCTCCCGGTCGCCCGCGCGGCGCTGGGCACGGCAGTGCGCCGGAGCGCCGGTGGGCAGGACGATCAGGCCTCGGCCGGACGGCGGGCGTTCCTGCGTACCGCCGCCGGTGCCGCCGGCATCGCCGTGCTGGCCACCGCCGGGGTCACCGTGCCGTGGTTGCGTCGGGTGTCCCCGCTGGCGTGGCGGTCCGCGTCCGGGCCGCAGGGTGTACCGATCAACCGGACGGCCGCCGCCGCGCGCATCGCCGTCCCGCCGGACTGGCAACTGGAGATCGTCTGGCCGGGTGGGCGGCACGCCCTGTCCCTGGCCGACCTGGCGGCCCTGCCGCAGCGCACCGCGGAGCTGCCGATCGCCTGCGTCGAGGGCTGGAGTGCCTCCGCGCACTGGACCGGGGTGCCCGTCGCCCAACTGCTGCGCCACGCCGGCGCACCCACCGGCAGAGCGGTTCGCGTCACCTCGCTGGAGACCGACGGCCTGTACGCCGCGAGCACCCTCCCCGCCGCCCATGCCAGCGACCCGCTGACCCTGCTCGCCCTGCGCATCAACGGCGAGGAGCTGTCGCCCGACCACGGCTACCCGTGCCGCCTCATCGCGCCGAGCCGGCCGGGTGTCCTGCAGACCAAGTGGGTGGCCCGGTTGGAGGTGCTGCGGTGAGAGCCGTTCGACTGCTGCTGCTCGGGCTCGGTGTCGTCGCGACGGCGTACGGCGGTTGGCTGCTCCGCCCCCAGCTCGGCACCGCCCTGCCGTGGCTGCTCGGCGGTCCGGTGCTGCACGACGTCCTGGTGGCACCGCTCGTCGGACTTGTCGGCCTGGCGCTGGGCCGGCTGGTGACCGACCGGCTCCGCCTGGCCTGGCTCAGCGCGGGCCTGCTGGCCAGCGCCACGTTGCTGCTGATCGCGGTGCCCCTGCTGTGGCGACCGCCGTCGGCACCGCCGAATCCCGGCCTACCGGACCGCGACTACCCGCTGGGGCTCACCGTCGGGCTGGCCGTCGTCTGGGCCGTCGTCGTGCTCGTGCTTGTCGTCACCACCATCGCCGGCCGGTGGCGCGCCCGGACCGGTCCGAAGCTTGCGAGGAGAAGTGCAGATGTCAGCAGGTAAGGCCGCCCCGCCGATCGGCGTGATCGGCGGATCCGGTTTCTACGAGTTCCTCGACGACGTCAGCGAGGTCACCGTCGACACCCCGTACGGACCGCCGAGCGACCCCCTGTCGGTCGGGAGCGTCGCCGGACGGCCTGTGGTGTTCCTGCCCCGCCACGGACGGCGGCACGCCCTTCCCCCGCACCGCATCAACTACCGGGCCAACCTGTGGGCGCTGCGTGCGGTCGGCGTCCGCCAGGTGCTCGCGCCGGGGGCCGTGGGCGGCCTGCGACCGGAGTTGGGCCCCGGCGTCCTCGTCGTGCCGGACCAGTTGGTCGACCGGACCTCCGGCCGCGAGCAGACCTACTACGACGGGCGGCGGCGCCCGGACGGGCAACTCCCCGGGGTCGTGCACGTGCCCTTCGCCGACCCCTACTGCCCGGTCGGGCGTGCCACGGTCCTCGACGCCGCCCGCGCCGCCGATTGGCGACCTGTCGACGGCGGCACCATGGTCGTCATCGAGGGGCCGCGCTTCTCCACCCGCGCCGAATCAGTGTGGTACGGCCAGCAGGGCTGGTCGGTCGTCGGCATGACCGGTCACCCCGAAGCGGTGCTGGCCCGCGAACTGGCAATGTGCTACACCGCGCTGTCGCTGGTGACCGACCTCGACTCCGGCGTGGAGGTCGGGCACGGCGTCACCCAGCAGGAGGTGTTCACCGTCTTCGCGCGCAACGTCGAGCGCCTGCGGGTCGTGCTCGGCGACGCGGTACGGGCGTTGCCACCAGGCCAGGACGGCTGCCCGTGCGGACAGGCGCTGGCCGGTACGCAGATCGGCATCACGCTGCCCTGACCAGCAGCTGAGCGGGCCGACACCTCAGGGGCGTGCGGCCGAACAGAACCCGGTCCAGCGCAGGTCACCCGAGAGGTGGCTCTGGTCGTTGAACATCACAAGCGTGGGCGACAGCCCGGCGCGGTATTCGATCACGGTGAGGCCGGTGTTCGCGCTGTCCAGGCCGAGCCACCGGGTGGGCGGGGCCGCCAGCGCGTGCCGCACCAGCCACGCGATCGGGTACGCGTGCGTGACAAGCACCTCGTGTGAGTCCGGCCCGGTGCGCGCCGGGGCCGTGGCGAACCGTGCCACGAGGCTTTCCGCGATGCGGGTGCCGGCCACCGCCTCGGCCTCGTCGTAGCCGTCGAAGAAGCCGGCCCAGGAGCGGGGCATCTCGTCGGCGGTCGGGACGTACGGCACGTGGTCGACGAGTTCGGCGGCCTCGGCGACCGGCACGTCCGGCAGGTGCTTCGCGATCTCGCGGGCGCTCCCGGCGGCACGCGGCAGCATCGAGTGCCACACCGCGTCGATCGGCAGGCCGGCGAGTCGTCGACCGAGCAAATCGGCCTGCTGGCGTCCCACGTCGGTGAGCTCGCCGAAGGCGTCCGCCGCGCCGTGTCGCGCCAGGTAGAGGTATCGGACAGCCATGACGGGACCCTAGCGGCTCTCCGGTCCGGTGCCCCTGGCGATTCCGAGTGTCGACAGGAGGTCCTCGTGCAACTCCATCCACACGGCGTGGCACGACGCGACTCCCACCCCGGCCACCCACTGCCCGTCGCCCGCGCGAGCCCGCGCGAGCGCCGCGTCGAACCGGTCGGCGTACCCGTCGAAGCGACCCAGCACGCTGACGAGGACGCCGATCAGCCGGGTCAACTCCGCGCCGATCGCTGTGAGTTCGTCGAGCACCCGGCCGTCCCATTGCGGGTCGCTGTGGTCGTTCGAGGCCAGCCGGTCACCCTCGACCGGCCGCAACTGCCAGTCGGTGCAGGCCCGGACCAGTAGCCCGTTGAGGGCCTCGAACTCCTTGTGGGCCTGTTCGACGGTGGCCCGCGCGCCAGTGCGGTCCAGCTCCTCGCCGAGCCGCCGGGCGTCCTGCTCACGGCCGCGCTCGGTGAGCGTCCACCCGCCGGTGCCGGCGAACTCGACGTGGGTCACCCACCCGTACGCCTCGAAGTCCCCCAGCAACTCGGCGGCTGCGTCCAGGTCGATGCCGGTGCGGCGGGAAACCGCCGCGTCGCTGGCCAACCCGGCCACCCGCACGGAGTGCAGAACCGACAGGTCCGGTGCTGAGGCATGCGTCATGGCAGTCAGCATTCAGATTCCGGCATCCGACGTCAACGGGGCCCGCTGCGTGTGGCTCGGAACCTCCTCCGCCCGGCCCGGGTAGGCTCCCCGGCAGCTGAAGGGGGCCCGGTGCTCATCGATCTGACCGACGCCGAACCGGTGACGTCCGGCGGCAAGGCCGCCGCCCTCGCCCGGTTGCTGCGCGCGGGCCTGCCGGTCCCACCCGGGTTCGTGGTGCCGACCACCGCTTTTGTGGGGACCACCGCCGATTTTTCGGGGACCACCGCTGACCTCCCCGTGGAGTTGATCGACGAGATCACTCGGGCGTTGCCGCGGATCGGCGCCGGCTACCTGGCCGTGCGGTCGTCGGCGACCAGCGAGGACACCGCCCACGCCACCGGGGCCGGGCAGCACGACACGTTCCTGGGCGTGCGCGGGCCCGATCAGGTGGCGGAGGCCGTCCGCAGGTGCTGGTTGTCGCTGTGGTCCGAGCGCGCGGTGGCATATCGGCGTCGGCAGGGCGACCCGCGGTCGCCGTCGATCGCCGTGCTTGTGCAACGCCTGGTGGACGCGGACGTCGCCGGGGTGTTGTTCACCGGCGACGATATCCGGATCGAGGCGTCCTGGGGGCTGGGGGCGAGCGTGGTCAGCGGCCACGTCACCCCGGACTCGTGGACGCTCTCCGGCGGCGACATCACCAGTCGGTCGCTCGGCACGAAACGGACCCGGGTCGACCGTACTGTCACCAGCGAGGTGGCACCGGCCGACCAGGAGCGGTTCTGTCTCACCGATGACGAGCTGACCCGGCTCGCGCAGCTCGGCCGGCGGGCGGCCGACCTGCTGGGCGGCCCGCAGGACGTCGAGTGGGCGATTGCCGGGTCCCGGATCTGGGTCCTCCAGTCGCGGCCGGTCACCAGCGCCCTCCCTCCCGCGCCCACTGCCGGCGGCGACGCAGGCGAGGCCCTCACCGGCACGCCGGGCAGCCCCGGTCGCGCCACCGGGCCGGCGCGCGTGGTGCGGGGCCCCGGCGACTTCGCCCGGGTCCGGCCCGGTGACGTCCTCGTCTGTCGCACCACCGATCCGGCGTGGACCCCGCTGTTCGGCGTGGTCGCCGCGGTCGTCACCGAGATCGGCGGTCTCCTCTCGCACGCCGCGATCGTCGCCCGCGAGCAGGGCCTCCCGGCCGTCCTGGCGGTCCCGGGCGCGACGACGGCCCTGACCGACGGCGCGTCGGTCGAGGTGGACGGGAGCACCGGCCGGGTCGTACCCCTGGCTCCCTGATCCGGCGACGACCTGGCGACCGTCGGCCGCGTGCCCGCCGGTTCCTATCGATCGGCCGGGAGCCGGTGCCGGCGGATCAACCGCTGGCCGATGAAGGTCCGCCAGACCCGGTCGGCGACGGTCGGCTCGACGATCCAGAGCTGGCGCTGCGCCTCGGCGAGGGTGGTCGGCGCGCTGAAGAGATCCAGGAACAGCCGGCTGCTGCGGTTGAGGGCGAACACCTGACCGTCGACCCGGCGGAACAGGTGCCGGTCCGCCGGCAGGTCGCCGGGGACGCCATCCTGCTCGTCGGAGCGGATCCGCCGGTACGCCTGCCAGACCTGCTCGTCGTCGCGGTCCACGAAGGAGCCGTTGGCGAGGAACTCGGTCTGCTCGTCGGTGTCGTGGCGGACCCGGTCGTGAGCGAGGACGCTCCGCACCTCGGTGCCGTACCGGTCGTGGTAGAAGAACGTGTGCGGGGTGTCGGTGGCACCCAGCCACGGGCGGTGGTAATGCCCGGGGTTCAGGCCGGCCTTGGCCCGGGCGACCTCGGCCTGCGCCGCCTCGGTGACCGGTTCGTCGTACTTCAGCATCCGCACGATGTCCGACCCCTCGACCGGCCGCACGTTCGTGATGCCGAACCGCTCCGGTTCCTTGGCGACGATGGCGCCCGGTGTGAGCATGAAGTCGCCGAGCCCGCCGAGGGTCCACAGGTCCGGGTTGTCACGCAGGAAGTTGACGCTGTCCAGCGCCTCCTCGCGGGTCTCGGTGGGGAAACCGGTGAAGCCCATCATCTGTACGCCGATGTTGGCCTTGGTCATCGCGGTCATCGTGCGCCGCGCCTGATCGGGCTTCGTGCCCTTGTCGATCAGGTCGAGGATGCGCTGGTTACCGGACTCGAAGCCGACCGAGATGGCCACGCAGCCGCTACGCCGCAGCAGTTCGCAACGCTCGTCCGACCAGTACTTCTCCAGCCGGATCTCGGCACCCCAGCGGAAGTCCAGCCCGCGTTCGACGACCTTCTCGGCGAAGCGCAGGATGGTGGCCGGAGCGAGCACGTCGACCGAGAAGTAGATGAACTTGGCGAACTTCGACAGCTCGGTGACGTCCGCGACCATCGTGTCCGCCGTGTCCTGCCGCCAGGGGCTGGTGGGGCCGTCGGTGTTCAGGCCGTAGTCGCAGAACGTGCACTTGTTCCAGTAGCAGCCTCGGGTCGGCGAGTAGTAGACGAACCGCTCCGGGCTGAGATAGAGGTCCCAGGGCAGGCCGGAGAAGTCCGGTACCGGCACCTGCGCCAGGCGTTCGTAGCGCAGGGGCAACTGCCGCAGGCGACCGTACTTCGGGTGCAGCCGGACGTTCGGGTGCCCGGCCGGCAGGGTGCCGGTCTGCACCGCGTCCAGGATGTCCGTGTACGCGCTCTCCCCCTCCCCGACCACTATCGCGTCGAAGTCGGCGAGCACCTGGAAGACGTACTCGGGTTTGCTCGCGCACTTCCAGACGTCGGAGATCTCGGTGCCACCCGTGATCAGGAAGACGTCCGGGCAGGCCCGCCGCACGAGTCGGGCGATCCAGAGCGCGAACGGGAGCTGCCACTGGTAGGTGACGCTGATGCCGATCACCTGGTGCCCGCCTGCGGCCAGCCGCGGGATCAGCACGTCCTCGTAGTACGGCAGGAAGGGGCGGTTGAGCCGGGCGAGCACCGCCTCGTCGGTGAGCGCGGCCACCGAGCCGATCGAGATCATCGGTGGCGGGTGGAGCCGGAAGCCGGCGTGGAACTGCCCGGGGAACCCGACAGTGCCGAGCGCGTCCATCCAGGAGATCACGCCCTCGACGGCGTCCTGGTAGTGCCGGTAGTCGTAGAACAGGGTCGGGTCCTGCAACACAGCGACGGACCGGCGCAGCCGCTCCGGATCGGGGTCCGGCAGGCCGAGCTGGTTCGCCCGGGCCATCAGCGCGTCGGGCTCGCTCAGGTCGTCGGTGGAGACCCGGGACAACTCCCGCCGCAACCAGTCGGACGCCGAGGGGGTATAGGAGTGGTGGAACGCCTCGATGTTGGCGTCGATGATCTCCGCCGGCAGGTGTCCCTGCGCCCGCGCGTACGAATCGAGATAGTTCAGAGAGTGGTATCCCGAGGTGGGATCGGTAAGCGGGGGATAGATCAGTGCCGCCTTCACCGTGCCGCTCATCGACTCCTCCTCAGCTGACCCCGGCCGTTGTGCCGGCCAGGGTGTCCTCCGACGCGAACGTGGCCACCGCCGGCAGTCGCGGGGCACCGAACGCCTTGACGTACGCAACGAGCGGTTCGGCGGCGTACCGGAACGCCGCCAGGTCCACGAAGCCCCGGTCCCACACCGCCGCTTCCAGGGCGTCGACGGCACAGCCCCACAGCCGCGCGAAGTACGCGTCGACGACCTCGGTGCGGAAGTGCAGCCGGCCACCTGGGCGGCGGTGCCCATTCGTACGCGGGACGAGCGTCTCGTTGAGCGACGCCGCGGTCGCCGCGACCTGCCGCGCCGCGGCGAGCATCGCGGGGGTACGCAGCGGCGCCGCGACCATCCACAGCGCCAGGCTGCGGTACGGCGTGGTGCCGAACGCCCGCACCAGCATCCGCAGCACCGCCTCCTGGTCGCCGAGATCCCGTTCCCGGACGGTCAGCCAGTCCCACCCGGTCGGCGGTCCAGCGGTCAGCCCTCGCTGGCGGGCCACCTCGCTGGCGCGCTGCTCGACAGTCGGGTCGGCGATGTCGACCTCGGCCAGCCCGGCCAGCACGCTGCGCCGGTGCCAGGCCGCCGACTCGGGATGCAGCAGCATCAGCACCGCTGCGGCGTCCCGGTCGCTCACCCAGTGCCCGCCGACCTCCTCGCCGGCGAAGCGCGAGCGCCAACTGTCCAGGAAGCGGGTGTGCAGGTTGTCGATCGGCTGGTCGCCGGCGTGCGCCGGGCACAGCTCGGGCGCGTCGTCCGCCGCCATCGACAGCAGCAGCCGGGCGTCGGCGCTCTTGGCATCAAAGGGGTGCCGTCGGTGCCAGGTCAGAAACCGGTCCACGACTGCCGCCGCCTCGGGCGGCGCGGTGCGTTCCAACGCCCGGTACGACCGCCGCCGAAAGGGCAGGTCCCGACCGATGGTCAGCAGCAGCTCGGCCTCGGCGTCGCTGAGCACGCCGGCCGTGACGGCCCGGCGCAGCGCGACCCGGATGTTCACAAGCGGCACGCTCAACGCGCGGTGGCCCTCCTCTGCCGGACCGTGCACGACGGCCACCTCGTCGTCACCGGTGACGACCCCGTCGCGGTAGAGCCGGAACACCTCGCCCACGCCCCGCATGCCGAACGGCCACAGCTCGGCGGCGCGCAGCGCGCCCATGCTGGCGGCGCCGGCCACCGTCACTCCCCGGTCGAGCAGGTACAGGATCTCCCGGTGGCGGACCGGCGGGTGTTGCAGGAAGAACCCGTCGATGATGAGGACCCGGTCGCCCGGGTCGACGTCCAGGCGGAGCAGGTCGCCGTGCGCCACTGGTGGCAGCACCACCGCGTCGGGCAGCAGTCGAGCGACCTCGTCGGCCGGCAGGCTCGGACCGATGAAGACGACGTCAGTCACGGGGCACCCCGGGTCGGACGCTGAGCGCCCGCTCGTCGAACATCCGCAGGCCGGGGGCGAACACCTTGCTCACCGGAATGCCGATGTCGTCGTGGGTCAGGTCGACGCTGAACGGCTCGACGCCGGTGACCCGCTGCACCCGCGACGCCAGCTCGCGCAGCACCTGGGTCACGTCCCCCGCCGGTGGCGGATCCCGGCGGACCGGCCGGACCGGCCGGTCCACGGTGGGCGGTGGCACCGGCGGCGCGCCGACGTCGTGGTACGCGGTGGCGTCGATGTCGTCCCGCGCTCCGGAGACCATGACCAGCCGCGACTGCGCCGCCTCCGACATGGCCCGACCGACGGCGATCTCCGGGTCCAGGTGGCAGCCGAATCCGCCGAAGGTGACAGGCAGGTCCGGGGACCAGATCGAGGCGGCGTAGCAGGGTACGCCCACCGCGTTCGTGATGTCGCAGACCTCCACCCAGCAGTCCGCCCGCAGCAGCGCCTCGTACACGGTGCGGGTCATCGCGTTGGTGGCGGTACCCGGGTCGGCGTAGGTGCGCTCGGCCAACGGTGCGGTGCAGTACGGGGCGATGCAGTCGCGTTCGACGACTTCGAGCAGGGCGTGCAGGCTGGCCTCGGCGAAAGTGTTCCCGGTGGCCAGCCCGTTGCTGCTGGGGGTGAACAGGGCGCGATCCCAGCCGCGTCGGACGGTGAAGTCGAGTTCGATGGTGGCGCGGGGCACCAGGCAGTGCGCTCCGGTCACCAGCCCCCGGCCGGCCACCCAGTCGAGTTCGACGGCGGAGGTCAGGGGCGACCGTTCCGCCAGGTGCAGCCACCTGACGTCGTACGGCAGGTCGAGCGCCTCGGCCGGGGACCTGACGACGGTCCCCGGCCGGAGGTTCTCGGCATGCCAGGACTCGATGCTCTCCATGACCGCGCTGACCCGGGCCTGCGTCGCCGTGGCGCCGGTGCCGACGCTCACCGCCATGGTGGCTCCGACCGGCCGGTAGGCGACGTGCACCGGCAGGCCGATCTCGTCGAGCCGGGTGATGTCGGCGACCCGGGTGATCCGGAACCGGTCGAGCAGGCCGGCGATCCGGGTCCAGGTCTGCTCCACGGTGGCCGTCCGGTAGGTGCCGGATCGGAAGGCGATGGTCTCGGTCGTGTCAGTCATCGAGGCTCCCGGCGGGGGTGGGGAAACTCAGAGGATGAGGACGGCGATGATGTTGACGTTGTTGTCGGCGACCGGGGCGACGCCGCCGGCGACCGTCTCCAGCTCGGCCTCGGTCAGCTCGTTGAGGTCGACGAGCGGCACCTCGGGCACGTGCAGCACGTGCAGGCCGGGCGTGCCGGCCCAGTCGGCGACGATCTGGTCCTTGGTGTAGAGCGTGGCGGGCTGGGCGCGGTCGACCTCGACCCGGGAGCCGGAGGCGACCGGCAGGCCGGCAGCCGTCGCGTAGCCGGTCGGGTCGGCGAGCAGGCGCTGCAGTTCCTCGTCACTGCGCCACACCGCGGTGACCAGTTCCGAGTACTTGGTCACGAACCTCGCGCCATATTCCTGGTCGTCGTTGCTCATCGTTCGGTCCTTTCCTCGGGGGTCGCTGCGAGACGGGGGTCGATCGCTGTGGCGAGAACGCTACGAAGATCGAGGTTCGACAATCAACGGTTTCGGCTTACTGCCATCAGAATCTGCCGTGCCGACCGATGGGCGGCAGACATCGGTGTCAGGTGCAGCAGCACGGGCAGCAGCAGGCGCAGCTCGGATCCAGGCCGGCGACGACGCTGTCCAGTTCGTCCTCGGCCAGCTCCGCCTGGGCCACCGGCAACAGCGACGGCACGAAGAGCACGAACCGGCCGGTTGTCGCCGCCTGCTCCCACGACTCGATCTGCACCTCCAGGTCCGGATCGGTGTCGGCAACGTCCCGGACCACCTGGACCTGCACATCCTCGGGCAGGTGCAGCCCGTAGCCGGCGAGGAACCCGCGCGGGTTCCGATCGAGGGCCTGCTCCTTGACCGGGTCGGCCCAGACGTCGGCGACCAGCCGGCTGTACGCGGCCACGAAGACCGCTCGATCGACAGGTGTCACACCCTGCTCCCTTCGGTTGTCGACCGCCGGCGGCGGCGACAGGCAGCGCGGGAGGTTCCGGGCCGCCGGTTTCGCTTCATCGTGGGCCACCTGTGGATCCGGTCCGCCCACCGCGCGGCGATTTCATCGAATGTGGCCGCGAAAGGGTCGCGCTGCGGCGAAAGCCGGGTAATTGAGAATCACCGGCTGGCGGCGGGCGAACAATTCTAATGAGAGGCACCACTGTGGACAAGTAGTAATTCCTCGCCTGTCATTCCCCGGGTGTGCGCACCTAGGCTGCGATCGGCGGACCGCCAAGGAGTGACAGCGGTTCGACGGGGAGCCGAGTTCCGTCACCGAGTGCTGCCGGAGGCCACCGTGACCATCGACGAGGTGACGACGACGCCCGGCGGCCCGGCCGGGTACAGCGTGGAGGAACTCGCCCGCAAGGTCGGGATGTCACCGCGCAACATCCGAGCCCACCAGGCCCGACGCCTGCTGCCCCCGCCGGTGCGGCGCGGGCGGGCCGCGCTCTACGACGACTCGCACGTCCGCCGGCTGGACGCGATCCTCGCCCTGCAACGGCAGGGCTTCAACCTGGTCTCCATCGAGGCGATGCTCGGGGTCCGGGCCAGCGACGACGCGCCCGACGGGCTGACCGCGATGCTGCAACGTCTGACCGCCGACCGTCCGGCGCTTGCCCACGCGCTGACCCGGCACGGGGTGATCGGCCGGACCACCGACGGCACCGTCCGCACGGTCCGACCACGCCCGCTGCGCGCCGCCCTCGACCTGCATCGGGTACGCGTGGGCACGGTGCCGGCTCTGCAGACCCTCAGTGAGGTGCTGGACAGCCTCCGGCCGGTGGCCGACGAACTGGTCGCCGCCATCACCGCCCGGCTGCTCACCCTCGCGCCGGAGCTGGTCCGCGGCAGCGCCCGGTCGTCCTGGGCCGATCTCGACCGGGAGACCCTGCTGCTCACCCAGGGCGTGGTGAACGTGCTCACCGAGGCGTTCCGGCTCGCCGTGGAGAACCAGTCCGAGGCGCACGTCGCCGAGCTGCTGGAGAACCACCTCGACGCGGACGTGTGCCTGGAGGACAGCACTGTCATCGACAACGGCTGATCGACCCCTCAGCCCGGCGCGGGCTGCCCGTCCGCCTGCCGGCTCTCCACCTCGGCGTCCGACCGGTCCGGTTCGGTGAGCAGCTGCCGCCGCGCCAACCTGTGGAACAGCCCGTCCGGGTCGTCCATCAACTCGTCGAAGGTGCCCCGCTGGACGATCCGCCCCGCTTCGAGGACCACTATGGTGTCCGCCGCCCGGACCGTGGACAACCGGTGGGCGATGACCACCCGGGTCGCCGCCAGGGCCGCTGTGCTCCGGCTGACCACCTCCTGGGTCCGGTTGTCGAGCGCGCTCGTCGCCTCGTCGAGGAAGATGATCCGGGGCAGGGGGGCCAGCGCGCGGGCGATCAGCACCCGCTGCCGCTGCCCGACGGAGAGCGTGCCGCCGCCGAACGGCACCATCGTGCTCATCCCCATCGGCAGCGCCTCCAGGTCGTCGGCGAGGCCGGCCATCCGGGCCGCCTCCCAGACCTGGTCCAGGGGGTAGCTGCCGGCGCCACAGATGTTGTCCCGTACCGAGCCGGCGAAGAGCTGGCCATCCTGCAGGACCACACCGCACTGCCGGCGGACCGCGTGGACGTCGAGTTCGGAGAGATCCTGGCCGTCGTAGAGCACCGCGCCCTGCTGCTGGCGTTCGAAGCCGAGCAGCAACCGCAGCAGGGTGGACTTGCCGCAGCCACTCGGTCCGACGATGGCGACGAACTCCCCCGGGCGCACGTGCAGGTCGATGTCGACGAGCACCGGCGGCTCGTCCGGCTGGTAGGCGAAGGTGAGCCGGTGCAGCGCGACCTCGCCGCGCAGCTCGCCCGGGTCCACCCGGTCCGGACGGGCCTCCGGTTCGGCACGCAGGATCTCCCGCAGGTTGCCCAGCCGGGGCACCGCCGCGATCACCTCGACCCCGGCCGACACCAGCACCAGCAGCGCGCCGAGCAGCATCGCGAAGCCGACGTTGAGAATGAAGAAGTCGGCCGGCGCGACCCGCCCGGCGAGCGGTCCCATCAGTACGGCGAACAGGACCAGTTGACCGGCGACCGGCAGCACTGTGCCGAAGGCGACAAGGCCCGCCTGACTCTGCCGGACCCGTTGCAGCGATGCGCGGGCCGCCGCGGCCACCTCCGACCAGCGCGCGTGCGCCCGGGTCTCGGCGGCAGCCAGTTTGATCTTCACGATGCCGCCGAGCAGTTGGTTGGTCATCGCCGCCGCCCGGTGCTCGGCCGGCAGCGCGGACCGTTGCTGCCGGACGATCAGGACGGCGAACCCGCCGAAGGTCAGCATGGTGACAACGACGATCCCCGCGCCCCACAGACCGAGCACCGGCTCGACCACAAGCAGCATGCCGAGGGTCACCGCGACAGTGGCGGCGGCCGAGACGAGTTGTGGCAGCAGCGCGCTCAACGCCTCACCGACGAACGAGATGCCCAACATCGAGTTGGCGATCTCACCGCTGCTGCGGCCGGTGAAGAACCGGGCCGGCAGCCGCATGAGCCGGTCCCAGATCGCCAACTGCGCGCCGGACTGCAATCGGCCGTCCAACCGCAGCAGCCGCAGGTTCTGCACCACGCCGACCAGACCCGCCACCACCGCCGCGCTGAGCATCAGCGCGACGAAGCCGACGAGGCCCGTCACCTCGCCCTGCCGGGCCAGCTGGCCGAGCACCTCGCCGGTGGCCAGCGGCACACCGAGGCCCAGCAGCGCCACGCAGGTGGCGGCGATCAGCAGACCCCGGACGTCCCGGGCCGCACCGACCAGCCCGGCCCGCACCAGGTGGCGCATCCGCGCGGTCGGCGGCAGCGGCGCCTGCACCTCGGTCGCCTCGGCGGCGAACGTCGCGGCCACCGTCGCGTCGATCGGGGCGTACGCCCGGGTGTCCGGGTCGACGTGGTGGTAACGGCCCCGGCGGAACAGCAGCGGCACCGCGACCTGACGCTCCGGGTCGTCGCCCTCCCGCCACCCCACCAGCGGACCCAGGTCCCGCCGCCACCACCGGTCCGGCAACCGCACCGCACGGAGGAACAGGCTGGACGCCCGGGTCACCGCGTGCACCGCCGCCCGGTCGTCGAGCGGCGCGCGGCTGCGGTCGGCCGGCTCGTTGATCGGGGTGTCCATCCCGGCGGTGACCACCCGGAGCACCGAGGCCGCCCGCCCGTACCTGTCGAAGCCGGCCTCGGTGTCCGGGACCGGCACCGCGCCACCCGCGCCGATCACCCCGATGGACCGGCGGGCCGCCGCGGCGAGCACCGCCGCGTCGGTCTGTCGGCGCCGCCGCACGGCACTCAGCAGGGCCGCGTCGGCCTCCTCGATCCGGGTCTCCACCATCCGCAACAGCCGGGCCACGTGCTGGTCGACGGCCGACCGGAGCTGACCGCTCACCAGCAGGTCCCAGCTGCCGTGGCTCTCCACCGCGCACGCCGACTCGGCCACCACCCAGTCCCGCTCGGTGACCAGCAGCAGCTCCCGCTCCCCCGACATCTCCGCCGGGCCGCCGTCGTTGCGGCGCAGCTGCCCGCCGGCGCTGCGCAGCCACCAGGCGCCGCCGGTGGAGGTGAGGGCGCTCCCCTGCGCCAGCGAAACGATCTCGCGCCCACACAGGGTGGACGCCTCCCGGGGCGCCTGCCCCCGGCGCAGCGCGTCGGCGACCGTGACCAACACCAGGTCCACCGCCGCGACCAGCTCCGTCGCGGCGGTCCGCGCCCGCAGCAACGCCCCCTCGTCCGCCACCCGACCGAGCTGCGCGTGCCGCTCCAGCAGGGACAGGTGCCGCCGGGACAACCCACGCAGCTCGGTGCCGGGCAGCGGCACGAGGATCAGCTGCCACGCACCGATCGCGGTGGACGTCGGCACCAGCCCACCGGTGGGCAGCCGGGCCACATGGTGCCGACGCGAAGGGCTCAGCCCGGCCCGGCGCACCGCGAACAGGTCGGCCGCGCCCCCGGTCACCAGCCAGCCGGCCACCGGACCGTCCAGCCGGCAGACCTCACGTACGCCGTCCCCGCAGAAGCCGAGCAGGCTGCCGGCCGGGAAGTCCTGCACCGCGCCACTCATCAGCGTCTCCTCGGATCGTCGTGGTCAGTGATCTCGGACCAGGCGCGCGTACGCCCCGTCCCGGGCGACCAGTTGCTCATGGGTGCCGCGCTCGACCTCCCGACCGCCGTCCAGTACGACGATCAGGTCGCAGTCGCGGACCGTGGACAGCCGGTGGGCCACGATCAGGCAGGTCGCCCCTCGACGGCGCAGGTGCAGATCGATCCGACGTTCGGTCTCGGCGTCCAACGCGCTCGTGGCTTCGTCCAACACCAGCACCCGCGGGTTGCGCACCAGCGCTCGGGCGATCTCCAGCCGCTGTCGCTGGCCGCCGGAGAAGTTGCGGGCGTTCTCCCGTACCGGGCTGCCCAGGCCACCCGGACGGGCCGCGACCTCGTCGTAGAGGCAGGCGTCGGTGAGCGCGCCGACCACGTCCTCGTCCGCGACCGTCAGGTCCCACATTGTGACGTTGTCCCGGACCGTCCCCTCGAACAGCCGTTGGTCCTGGTCCACCATCGCGACGGTGGCCGCCCAGAGCCCGTCGTCGGCCGCCGCCCGCTCCTGACCGTCCACCGTGACCCGTCCGGTCCAGGGCTGGTACAGACCGGCAACCAGCCGGCCGACAGTCGACTTGCCACTGCCCGACCGGCCGACAAGCGCCACCCGCGCTCCGGGCGGCAGGTCCAGGCTGAAGTTCTCCAGCAGCGGACGGCCCAGCGGGTTGTAGCCGAACGTGACCTCCTCGAGGCGCAGGTGTCCCTCCATCGGCGTCAACGCACGGGTTGGTCGGTCCGGGTCCGGTGGCAATGGGTACCGCTCCACGTCGCGCAGCCGGTTGAGGTCAGCGCTCATATCCTGCAACCGCGAGCCCAGCGCGGTCAGATTGCCGAGCGGGCGGTTCATCGCGGCGGCCAGGCTCTGCATGCCGACGAGCACACCGACACTCATCGCCTCCGCGACGACCTGCCGGCTGCCCAACCCGAGCAGCACCGCTGTGGTACCCGAGGCGAGAAGCGCCGGCAGCACCGAGAGCACCGCGGTGGGTACCCCCAGCCGCTGCTGACGGGTGGCGACGGTGGCGTGGCGGGCCGCGAACCGGGCCACCGCCCGTTCCTCCTCGCCGCCGGCCTTCACCGTCTCGATCATCTGCACCGTGGTGTACACGGTGGTCACCAGCTTGCTGCGGTCCGCCTGCAGGCCGGCGACGGCTGTCGACCGGGTCGAGGCGACATAACGCAGCACGCTGACGTTCAGCCCGGCGAGGACCACCGCGCACACTCCGAGCAGCAGGTCGTACTGGCAGAGCAGAGCCCCGTACGCCAGCACCAGGCCGGTGTCCACCACTGTGGTGGCGGTCCGGCGGGTGAGCACCTCCGCGACCACCTCGTTGCCCCGGACCCGCTGGCCGAGGTCGGCGGCCTGCCGCTGGTCGAAGAAGGCCGGCGGCAGCCGCAGCAGATGTCGGAAGAACCGAGCGGCGCTGGCGAGAGCGAGCGCCGTCTCCGCGCGTACGGTAAGTCGTTGCTGGAGCAGGCTGGCCAGGAAGGTCAGCACGGTGGCCACCGCCACCGCCGCCACCAGGCCGGCGAACGCGGCCCGGTCCTCCTGCAACAGCACCCGGTCGACGAAGACCTTCGCCATCACCGGAATGGTCAGACCGACCACGGCGATCAGCAGGCCGAGCAGCAGCATCTGCGCGATCGCCGAGCCCGGGCCGCGCCACCGCTCGGCCAGCGCCCGCACCAGCCGGTAACGGGTGCCGCCGGGCCGGAACTCCGGGCCGGGCTCCATGGTGAGCACGATGCCGGTGAAGGCGCCGTCGAACTCCTCCCACGTCACCGCCCGGGGGCCGGTGGCCGGATCGTTGACGAAGACCTTACGGCCGAGCCCCTCCAACACCACGAAGTGCTCGAACCGCCAGAACAGCACCGCCGGCAGCGCCACCGTGGCCAGGCCGGCCAGGTCCATCTGGAAACCCTTGGCCACCATCCCGTACCGGCGGGCGCCCTTGAGCACCGTGGCCGCTGTGGAGCCGTCCCGGCTGACGCCGCAGACCCGCCGCAGCTCCTCCAGGGGCACGTGCCGACCGTAGTGCGCGAGCAGGATTCCCAGCGCGGCGGCACCGCACTCCACCGCCTCCATCTGGATCAGGGTGGGCGTACGGACCCGCCGACGCCGGATCCTGGGCAGTTCCGGGGTGCCGCCCGTGGTGCTCGGCGCGCTCATCGGCGCAGCAACCAGTCGATCGGGTGCTCCCGGTCCACAGTGAACCAGGCGGTCACCTCACTTGCCGAGTTGAGCTGGAACGGCGGCGGGGACTTGGTCCAGCGCAGGCCGCCCGGAGCCGCCGGGTCGGGCGCCAGGGCCACCGTCACCCGGACCACGCTGCCGCTGGCGAGCAGCCGCCGGACGTCCGGCCCGGTGCCCAGGAAGGCGCGCAGTGAGGCCTCGGTCTCCGGGAACGCGCCGACGGTGGTCACCTGGCCGGCCAGGGTGCCGAACACGTTGCGCGGAGCGGCCGCGGCGGCCACCTCGACGGGCACCCCGGGTTGCAGCAGCGGCGCGGCGACGGCCGGGGCGTAGACCACGGCCTGCAACGCGTCCCCGGCGGTGTCGAGCCGTTCCAGGTCGGCCAGGTGTGTGCCCGGGGTGACGATCTCACCTTCGGAGACCAGCCAGGCGACCACGTACGCGTCCCCCGGCGCGGTCTCCACCCGCACCTTGCCGTCCGATGTACGCAGGCTGTAGAGAGGGGTGCCCTTCGGCACCCGCTGGTGCGGTGCCGCCCACACCTTGGTGACCTGGCCGCTGTCGAGCGCGTCGAGAGCGGAGATCCCGTTCGAGTGGATCAGCACCCCGGCCGCCTCGACGGTCCGGGGCACCACCGTACGCACCGACCAGACACCCGCCGCGACCACGACGATCACCAGCGCGGTGGTGGCCAGCCAGTTCGGCACAGTGGTCAGCCGGACCGCCCGGTCCAGTTGCTCGGGCGCCTCCAACTGGCGTAACGCCTGCCGCCGGAACTTCACTGTCGGCCCCCCGCCCCGATGGGGCCGGTGTCCCGCCGCGAGCCGAGCAGGAAGTCGGCCACGCTCGGCTCGACGAGCGGGTCGAGGCCGGACAACTCGGCGAAGGCCTGGGAGTCCCCGGCGCCGAGGGCGCAGGGCGCCAACCCCATGGCGGTGGCGACGAGATACATCTGCTGGGTCAACACACCCGCGTCCTTGAGAATCATTGCGTAGCTCATCCCTTCGTACTTCCACATCAGCCGCTGGACCCGGGCGGTGACCACCAGGACCGTCTGCGGCGGCCGGGGCAGGGCGCCGGCGGCCCGGGCGTACGCCAACAGCCGGTCCGCAGCCGGTCCCCACCCGGCGACCGGCTCCAGCCGGTGTCCGACCGCGTCGTAGTGGTAGAGCCCGGGGTCGAGCCCGGCGCAGCGCGCGACAAGTGGGTAGATCTCCAACTCGTAGACCCCGCCGCCGCCCGGGTAGGGACGGTGACCGATCTCCTGCCCGCCGGCCTCGCCGACGACGCTCGTGTGCTGCGACCGGTACAGGAATTCCGCGAGCCGGTCCAGGGGCAGCGGTGCCGCGTCGTCGTGGTCGCGCACGCTGCGGCGGTCCGCGACGACCTGACCGAACGCGGGGTCGGCCTTGGCGATCGTCGCCAGGTCGGGCAGCGGCAACTCGACAGCCCGCCCCCCGTCGTACGGGCGGCGCAGCGGTTGCGGGGCGAAGCGCTCCCGCATCCGGTACGTGCCGCCGACCGGCAGCGCGTGCCGACCTGCCCGGGAGCGGTGGTGCAGCCGCAACTCCTCAGGTGACCAGTAGGCAAGCGGCGCGTCGTCGCACTCTGCGGTGAACTCGGCGTCGGTGACCAGGATCCGGGCGGTGGCCAACTCGTCGAGCACCCGGCCGGCGGCTGCCGGCGACACGCCGAGCGTGCGGGCCACCGCGTCGGGGTCGACGCCCGGCACGGCGGCGGCCAGCACCGCGCCGACGGCGGCGTCGGCGCAGCCCACCGCGAGGGTACTCAGCGGCGACGCGGCCATCAGCAGGCCCTGTTCGTGCTGGAGGGTGGCGAAGCGGGAGAGCCGGTAGCGGACCCCGGGGGTGTGCAGGCGGCTCTCCGGCAGGCTGCCCCGACCCAGGCCGGTGGGCACCAGGTCGAGCAGCGCCCGGTCGTCGACCTGGACCCGGCGCTCCAACCAGGAGTGGGCGAGCAACCGACGCAGCAGCAACTGCGCGGGCAGCACCCGGCTCTCCCCCTCCAGCCCGCTGATCAACCGGCCGACCTCGACGTCGTTCACCCAGTCGGCGGCGAGCCGCAGCAGCAGCGCCCGCCGGCCCATCCCCGGTTGTTCGAGGGTGAGCTGGAAGCGGGTCTGCCGCAGGGTCAGCGAGCCGTCCTCACCGAGGCGCAGTTCCGCGTCACGGCGCAGCCGGTACGACTCCTGTACCGGCGGACCGCCGACGGCCCCGCTCACGACGACCGCCTACCGACCGGGTCCACCACGCTTGTCATCCGCGCACCCCCACTAGAAGAAGACGTTCAGCGGGTTGGCCGACGTCTCGTCGCCGGCCAGCGGGCCCCGGCCGAGGCGGGCCGGCACGTCCCACAGTCGGCCCGGACCGAGCCGGCGCCAGAAGTGCCGCAGGCCCGGCACGACCACCTTCACCACCGCCAGCTCGACGTCCGGACGGGACTGGTCGACGACGATCACCTCCAACCCGGCCCGCTCCGCCCGGCGTACGCACCACCGCACGTCGTCACCGACGTCGCCGGTGGTGAGCGGCGGGTGGTCCGCGACGGTGGTCGGTGGCCGGGTGGGATCCGGGGTCAGCCAGGGCTGGTCGGCCACCCGCACCGTGCCGAACCAGCGGGCCGTGTCCGGGTCGTCGCCGCCGTGCCGGTTGCCGGCCGACGCCCCTTTGGCCACGGCGGGCAGGAACTGGTTCACCTCGGTGAGCGCCCGGGTCAACGCGACCCGCGCGTCCAGGTGCGCGCCGAAGCCGACAAGCACGTCCTCCGGCCCCGCACCGAGCCGCCGGGACACCGCCGCGAACGCGGGTACGCCGAGGTCGGCGGTCAGGTCGAGGGCCCACAGTTCACGGCCGAGGGCGGTGGCGTGGTGGTCCACGCAGGCGGCGGTCCACGGGTCGGCGAACGAGGCGAGGTCCACCCCCGGCATCCGGGAGCGGTGGTACCACCACAGGGCCACGCTGTCCCGCTCCACGAGTTCGCAGAAGCCCTGCACGATCGCCTCGGACTGGTTGCCGCCGGCCGCGCAGCCGTTCGAGTCGGCCGAGCACACCCCCAGCCCGGTCAGCTCCGGGTGCCCGTACCAGCAGTGCGCGGCGGGCAGCTCGCGTGGTGTCTGGCGGGTCAGCGACCAGCCCGTTGTCCAGTCCAGCTCCACCTCGTCGGGCAGTGGGCGGGGAACGCGGTGCAGGTGACCCAGGTCCCGGTTGAGCCGATCCCGGTCGGCGTACTGGCCCTCCGAGAACAGCAGCAGCTCCCGCAGGTGCACCGCGCGGTCCGGGCCGAGTTGCCGGTAGGTGGCCCGGTGCACCGGGCGATCAGCGCGCCACACCCCGCAGTAGCGCTCCACCGCCTCCCCGACCGCGCTCATCCGGGCCTGCAGGTCGGTCCGGCCCTTGCCGCCGCTCTGTCCGCGCAGATTGCGGCGCAACGCGGCGAGCTGGCGGGGCTGGGCGAAGTTGTGCCCGGCCGAGTACGTGTGGGTGACGCCGTTGTCGGTCGCCTCCAGCGGGGTCAGCCGACTCACCACGCCCAGATACCGGCTGACGTGGTGGGCGAGCGCGGCGTACGCCTCGGCGGGTTCCCGGGTACGGGATTCCCCGCCCCGACTGGGCTGGGCGCCGCTCGGGGGCAGGTCGATCCGGGGCTCGGCCTTGCCGACCAGGTCCGGGTCGCCGCAGGCGGGGCACTGCGGTTGGCGTACCAGCTGGTGGCTCTCCGTGCTCAGATCCCGGGTGTCCAGGGCGACCATCCGGCCGGTGAGGCGGGGTGACGCACCCCGGACGGCAAGCACGGCGAGTTCGGCGGCGAGCAGCCCGGCGGCCATGGTGGCCAGTCCGGGCAGCACCGCGCGGCCGGGCTGCGGCAGCGCGCCGGGCAGTTGTTGCCCGTCGAGGAAGGCGTTCACCTGTTCGTTCTCCTGCCACCGTTGCCGAAGGCAGGCCCAGCAGCCGGTGCGGCCCGGCACCAGGTGCGGGCCGAGGAAGACGACGTTGCCGTGTGGCCGGGCCAGCGTCCACGCCCGACCGGCGGCCAGTTGACGGTCGTTGGTCAGGGCCAGCCGGGGGTCGAGCATCGACTCCGGCAACACCAGCACCTGGGCGGTGCCCGGGTCGGGTTCCGCCGGGTCCGGTCCGATCACCGTCACGGCCAGCCCGAGGGTGCGCAGCGCGTCGGCGGTCTCGGCCACCCGGGGCGCGCCGAGGTCCACGATGGTGACCGCGCCTCCGGCCATCCACCGCTGGCCGGCCTCGGGCGGGACACCCCGGGCGTCCCAGCCGGCGGCCTCGGCCGGCGAGGTGTGCGCCGGGCCGGACACCAGCAGGCCGTGGTCACGCAGCCGGGCGAGGGCGGCGGCGACGGCGGCGACCGGGTGCCGGGTGGCCAGCCGAACCACCACGTCGGCAAGCGGCGCGGCACCGTCGAGCTGGTCGGCCAGATCCGCCGCGACCGGGTCGTCGATGAGCAGGCTGCGGGTCTCCCCCAGCACCACCAGCGGACCGTCGGGCAGCCGCACCGGCAGGTAGTCCGATCGGAAGCGCGGACGCCACATGGTTCCTCCCGAGCCTGGTGACCGGACGGCCGACGCCGCCGGCGATCACGGCTGCTGCCATCGTCGCGGTCCCGGGCGTCCGATCCGAGGGATGCCACAGGTTTCTGCCGCCGCCGGCGTCGTGGCCGCTCGCCGACCGCGCCCGCCGAGGCGTCGAGCGACGCGGCGCTGGCCGGTCAGCCGACGGTGACGGTCAGCGCTGTGTCGTTGAGACCCAGCACCGACGTGCCGGCGGCCTGCGCCGGCACGAGCAGCGCGAAGGTCTCCACCCGGGTGACCCGGATCGACTTGCCGCTGACCGCGGTGCGCTGACCGGTGGCGATCAGGTCCGGGCTCTGCGGCACCATCTGGACGGTCGCTGGGCCGCCGGGCGCGGGACGCAGTGTGTCGGTGGCGTGGATCGTCAGGAAGGTGAGCGTGCCGGTCGGCACCGTCACCGCGCAGTCCGACCACTCCGCCCGGTCCATGGTCCGCCGCACCGCCGCGCCGGCACCGGCGAGTTGTTGCCCGTAGACCTCCCAGCCGCCGGCGAACTGGCCGTCGAGCAGCGGGCTCGACGCGACGAGGGACCGGTTGCCGGTACTGGACCCGGTGCTGCGGGCGAACACCTCGGCGGCGAGAGCCCGGCGGCTGGTCTCGTCCAGGGCACCGCCGCCCGCCGTGGCCGGCCGGCCGTCGAGGCTCCGGGCGACCACCAGTGAGGGTTGGGTGACCTGCACGTTGTGGCTGAGTTTCCACTGGCCGTCGGCGCCGCGCACGAACTGGCTGATGTCGGTGGGTGCCAGCTCCGAGCCGGTCAGCCGGAGGGTGGCAGTGACGAGGAAGCAGGCCGGGTCGCCGGGCGGCACCGCGAATACCGGGTTGATGTGCTGGAAGGACGGCTGCGTCCGTTGGTTGTAGGCGGCCCGGCGTACCGCGGCGATGCTGAGGTCGAGCGACGGCGGCACCTCCTGGGTCCGCAGCACCTCGACGTCACCGGCCACCGAGGCCGCCGAGTCGGCCTGGTCGAAGGCGGTGAGCACCAGCGCGGCCCGGTCCCGACCGAAGGTCGCCGGATCCGCGGGGGCAGGGGTGGCCGCGTCCACCGGCTCGCCACCACAGCCGGCCAACACGACAAGCGCCACCGTGGCGGCGGCGATCCGCGTCGCCGGCACCGGCGCGGTGAGGGTACGCGGGCCGCTGACGGATCCATTGCCCAGCATCTCGTCCTCCATCCACCACCGGTGCACGGGATTCGCGTCCGATGCAGTCGAGTATGTGAGCGGCTGTCGCGCCACGACGGTGGCGGCGCGGCCTCGTGCTGCCCGGCCTGTCGACGTTGCACGAAACGGTGTCATCGGGCCGGGGTCGCGGTCACCGATCGGTGTCGTCGAGGCGGGCGACCCAGGCGACCAGAGCCGACCGCGAGGCGACGCCCGCCTTTCGGTAGATGCGGGTCAGGTGCGCCTCCACTGTGCGGGGGCTGATGTTCAGCTGCCGCCCGATCAGTCGGCTGGTGGCCCCGGTCGCCGCCAAGCGCGCGATGTGCCACTCCCGGTCGGTGAGGGCGGCCACCTCGCGCGGGCCGACCGGGCGGGCCAGCCGCAGGGCGACCCGCTCCGTCCCGCACCACCCGGCCAGCTCCAGCGCGCGGCGGCGGGCCCGCGCCGCCACCCCGGTCTGGTCCGCGGCTTCGGCCGCCCGAGCCAGCGAGGCCAGCGCCAGACTGCGCCGTAACACCATCCCGCCGGAGCGGAACAGATCGGCAGCGGTCTCCAGGTGCGGCACCGCCACCGACGCCTCGCCACGGGCGAGCAGCACCTCGCCGTACGCCGCCTCCGCGAAGCCGCGCTGCCCGGGGAGGCCGACCTGGTCGGCCTCGGCCATCGCCAGCCGGGCCTGCCGTTCGGCGTCGTCGGTGTCTCCGGCGGCCAGAGCGGCGGCGCAGAGCAGCTCGAACCACCGGGGTCGGAGGGTGCTCTGCAGCCGGCTGAGCCGGCTGTCGCCGCCGGCCGACCGCACCAGGTCGGCACAGGTCGCCGGATCACCGGCGAGCAGCGCCGCGCTCGCCAACGCCATCGCGGCGGTACGACCGCACCAGGTGGCGAGGTCGGTGGCGATGCCGGTGGCGCTGCGGGCCAGCGCCACCGCCCGGTCGTCGTCGCGCAGGCCGCCCCGCCACGCCGTCGCCTCCGCCTCGAACGCCAGGGCGAAGCTCAGCAGGTGATGGCTGCCGATCCGCCGCGCGACGATGCCGGCCTCGGTCGCCAATGCGATGGCGGTGTTCAGCTCGCCGCAGTGGTAGGCCACCTGACTGCGACCGAGCAGCAACTGGCACAGGCCGTCGTCGCGGTGCGCGGCGCGGACCAGCGTCAGCCCCCGGTCGAGGTGCCGTGCCGCGTCGGCCTGCCGTTCGAGGTACAACTCGGTCAGGCCGAGCGCGGTGAGGCAGTCGGGGTGGTCCCGCACATCCCGGTCCGGCAGCGAGTCGACGATCCGGGCACCGTCGTCGAGCAGGCCCCGGGCGTCGTCGAGGGCGCCGTCGTGGGCGGCGGCCAGGCTGCGGACGGCCAGCAGGCCGGCCCGGTCCGCGCCCGAGCCGCCGGGCTCGCCGCTGAGACCGTCGGGCAGCCCGACGGTGGGGCGACCGGACAGGATGCCGGCGGCACCGATCTCGGTGGCGAGTCGGTAGCCGCCAACGAACGCGGTGCCGGCCGGCAGGGCGGCCAGCTCACGCCGGCTGATCGCCGCCGCCTCCGCGTAGTTGCCGAGCAGGCGTTCCACGCGTGCCCAGAGAGCCACCGCCTGGGCCCGTCGTCCCTCCTGGTCGGCGGGGAACAGCGGCACGATCTCCTGGAGCAGGGCCCTGCTCTCGGCCAGGTTGCCCGCCTCACCGGTGATCTGGGCCAGCGCGAGTGACACGTCCCGGCGACGCTGCGTCGGACCGGCCGTCGGCCGCAGCGCCCGCAACGCGAGCCGCAACCAGCGGATGGCCACGTCCGGTGTCTCGCGCCGGACCTCCTGCGCGGCCCGGCAGAGCACGTTGACGCAGCGGTCGACCCAGCGGCCGTTCGGGAGGGCGAGCAGGCGCTCCGCGTAGCGGGCCCGGTCCGCGGGTGGCGCACCCAGCTCGACGAGCGCGGTGAGGGCCCGCGCGCACGCCTCCGACTGCCACGCCGGGTCGGTGTCCTGGGCGACAGCCATCCGCAGCACCGGGTGCCGGAAGGCGAAGCGGCCGGTGCCGGGGACCCGGCGGATCAGGTCGAGCCGGGCCAGTCGCCAGCCGGCCTCGACCGCCAGGGACGCCGGGACCTGCGCGACCTCGGCGAGCACGTCCGTGCCGAAGGGCGCGTCGACGATCGCCCCGGCCCGTAGGCAGGCCAGGTCGACAGCGGGCAGGCCGCTCCACTCGCGGCGCAGCGCGGCCACCGCCGCGTCGGACAACCGGACGCCCACGGTACGGGTCGGGTCGGTGTCGGCGCTCTCGATCGGGAGTGCCGCAAGGTAGCCGGGGTTGCCGCCGGTCAGGTCGTAGCGGGCGCGCACCTCCGGCGGGCCGACGCGGGGGTGCAGCAGGGCGACCTCCGCCCGGCTGAGCGGGTGTAGCTCGATCCGCTCGTGTGTCGTCGCTGCCCCGTCGACGTGGTCGCGATGGTCGGGTGGGCCGAACGGCATCGGTGTCGCCATCTGCCGCGGACGGTAGACGAGCACGAGCAGCAGCGGGGCGGGCACCGGATAGCGCAGCAGGTGGGCGATCAGCCCGGTGGAGGAGGCGTCCGCCCAGTGCAGGTCGTCGAGGACCAGCACCAGACCGTCCCGGGCCGCCAGGCCGATCAGCCGGCGGGCCAACTGGTAGGTCCGGAACCGCCGGGCGTCCGAGGCCCGCGCGGGCGCCGGTGGCACCTCGGCGGCGGATTGCGCCCAGGTCTCCCCGGTGGACCGCGCCCGCAGCCCGCGCGGGGGTGCCTGCCCCGCCGTGAAGGCGTGCCGGAACACGTGGAAGGGAACTCCGCGCTCGTCCGGCGAGCAGGTCCCGACGGCCCAGGGAATGGTGGGGACGCACCGCCGGACGGCCTCGTGAACGAACCGGGTCTTGCCGGTGCCCGGCTCCCCCACCACCTCGCAGAGCATTTGCCGGCCGCGACCGAGCACTGTGGCCTGGGCTCTCCTGATTCGCGCCAACTGTTCTTGCCGCCCCACGAAGTGTGGGTCGATTGACGCATTTTCCAGCCCAGTTGTCATCACGCAGATCAGACGCTTTCCGGCGCGCTCAAAGAGGATTGAACGCACTATACCGAAGCATCGGCGAATGTCGAATATCCGGATGTGGTCAGCTCCTGTCGGCATCCGAAATCGGGACCAGAGAAGTGCCCACAGCAAGTCACAATCCGTTGAAAGGGACCGGTCACCCGAAGCGTGGAACGATATCCCTGAAACCCATTAAATCACCCCGCAGGCAGTGGGCCGAGACACCATCAGTCGATTTGGCGCACACCGCAGGGTCGGTGTTTGGTGGCGACATGAACAGTGGACGACACCCTTGCGCTGCCGGGGCCGGGACACCCGGCTGATTGCCAGATCGAACCTTCCCTGATATCAGCACAGTCATCAGCGCCTATACGAAACAATCACAGCGACTATCTCAAATAGCGAGAAATCCGGCCGGTGTCTCGGGAAGACCAGCGACGTCCCGGTGGCGATGATCCGGTCGCCGGCCACGCTGGACTCCGGACTCGACGTGCGGCCGCGCTGGTCGGCGGGCCGCTCACCGCCGTACCGGCACCGCGCTCAGAAGCCTCGAAAGACACCGTCCGGGCCGGCCGCCCGGGCGAACTCGAAAAAGTCCATGTTCGCGATCGACAGGTTGTTCTCGATCGCCTGGACCTGGCGGGGCGGTGTCCTGAACGGACCCGACCCGTCGCCGTCGTTCAGATTGATGACGAGCAGCGGATGCTCCGGCAGCGAGACGGTGACAGCGTCGACGACGAACACCACCGGGTGTCGGTACCGATGCGGGTAGGCGCGGGGGTAGCCGGCCGCGATGGCAGCACCGTCGAGACCGACCAGCTCACGGTCCTCGACGAACTCGACACGGGCCAGGAAGCCCTCGTCCGTGGGGCTGACGATCTCGTCCTTGAGCCGCTCCCACCCACCATCGTCGCGGAAGTCCGCACGAACGACCGGCACACACCACGTCGCTGGCAGACGAGCCATCGGTGAAGCGTAGCGAGACCGGACTTCCCCGCGATCGTGACCGGGGCGCGACGCCTCGACCGACCACGTCGATGGCCGGAAAGGACGCGGCGTAAGAGTTCCGCAAGGGTTTCGCGACCGGCTGGGCGGCTGCCGTGGTCGTACGCTGCGGGGGTGAGAGAACGACTCTTCCGGTCGCCGGTAGCTCGGGCCACTCTCGCCGCCGCTGTTGTCGTGGCGGTACTGGCCCTCTACTGGTTCCAGCCGTGGAAGCTGTTCACCGACACGTACGTCGACGACGCGATTCCCCCGGCGGCGGCGCCCTCGACAGTTGCCGCGCCCGCGGCCCCGTCCTCCCCGATCCCGTCCCTCACGGCCGCGTCGCCCGCACCGGCCGGAGGCGAGATCCTGACCGCCGGCGAATTCGTCACCCACGAGCACCGGACGACCGGCACCGCAGAGATCCACCGGCTCGCCGACGGACGCCACCGGTTGGTCATTCGAGACCTGAACACCTCGAACGGCCCGGACCTGCGGGTGTGGCTGACCGACCAACAGGTCATTCCCGGCACTGCCGGCTGGCGCGTGTTCGATGACGGCGAATGGGTCGAGCTGGCCCGACTCAAGGGCAACAGGGGCAACCAGGTGTACGAGCTGCCGTCCTCTGTCGACCCCCGCGACTTCCGCAGCGTCGCCATCTGGTGCAAGCGATTCGCTGTCTCCTTCGGCGCTGCCGATCTCACAAGCGCCTGACCGGGGTGGTGCTGACAGCTGCGGCCAGCGAGCCGACACGTGCCCGGGTCGGCTAGCCCGCCGAGACCGAGACGTGCGCGGTGACGATCCGCCAGCCGACGGGCAGGCGTACCCAGGTCTGGGTCTGCCGACCGGTGGCGGCGGTGCCGGCGCACCCGAATCGGGTCGTCACGACCGCCAGGTCCGCACCGAACGTGGTGACCACCGGATCGACCAGCCGGCGACCGGCCGGCAGTGGTGGCTGCGCGGCCCGCCACTTGCGCTGCTCGTCCAACCCGTACTGGTGGTCGGCGAGGCCGAACCGGACGGTCTGGTCGGAGTCCCAGAAGTACCCGCAGATCTCCTCGGCGTCGCCGTCGGTAAGCGCCCGCTCGTAGTCGGCGAAGGCCGCCGTCACCTCGGCGACCACGTCCGTCCGGTCGATCTCCATGCGGTAGGTCCCTTCGATCCGGTGGGTCGGGAACTGGGCGGCCCGGTCGGTGGCCGTGCCGCCCCCGACCGGGCTCGTCGGCTCAGCCACTCACTGCCGACGTCCGCCGCTCGGCCTCGGACCGGTCGGCGTCGGCGTCGGTGTCGGCCGGGCCGGGCTCCCGGTCCAGTTCGGCCTCATCCGGGTCGGGTTCGCGGGGCGTCGGGCGACCCAACGCGAAGATCACGCAGATCGCCGCGACGAAGAGGTAGCCGAGGGCCACCTGGCCGTTGGCGTTCCACTCGATCCGCTCGGCGTGGATCAGCCCGATGAACGACAGCAGCGCCCCGGCGCCGGCGAAGATCGCGGCCCGGAGGAACCGCTTGTCGATGATGAAGACCACCACCGCGCCGAGCACCAGGCCGGCGAGGATCGCACCCTGACCGAGCACCAGCAGCCCGTCGTAGATCACCCCGGCGCCGTTGAGCGCGTCGTCGCCGACCGCGGCGGCGGTGGTACCGGCCGCCGCCAACGCGTTGTCGATCTGCCCGGTGGCCCAGGCCGCGATGTTCGGGATCAGCGCGGCGACCACGGCGGCGGCATGCGCTCGGGGCGTCGCCTGGAACGCCTGCGCCCCGATCAGCAGGCCGATGTAGAGCAGGATCGGGACGATCGCCGCCGTCGGGAAGATCGCGCCGAGCAGCCCGAACATGCCGAGGAAACAGAGCACCGCGATCACCACGCCGGTCGCCATCGAGTAGCCGCTGCGTCCACCGGCGGCCTTCCATCCCGGATGCCCGACGTAGACGGCCGGCGGGAACGGCGAGCCGAGCGCCGCCCCGATCACCGCGCCCGCGCCGTCGGCAAGCAGCACGCTGCGCAGGTTGTAGTTGTCCCCCGCGGTGGCGGCGCTCTCCACGTTCGTCATGCCCTCGGTGAAGTTGTAGACGCCGAGCGGGATCGCCGTCGCCAGCAGCGGCGCCATGTCCGCCAGCCCGGTGAGGAGCAGATCAAGCTTGACCGAGGGTACGGCGATCGCGATGTCCCGGGCCGCGGCCGTGACGTCCGGCACCGACATCGCCCCGCCGGCCCAGCCGATCGCGGTGCCGAGCAGCAGCGCGGCGAGCCCGATCGGAAAGTTGAACGGCAGCTTCACGTCGGTGAGCAGACCGATCAGCAGCAACGCGAAGACCGGCAGGGCCACCCAGGCCATCCGCCACATCTGCCCGGCCGGGTTCATCGAGATGAACGTGATGGAGATGCCCGCGAGGGTGCCGAGCAACGCGGCCCGGGGCGCGTACCGGCGGATGTACGGCCCGACGAACGCGCCGATCAACACGATCACGCCGATGATGAAGGCCCACGCCAGCCCGGCCTCCCAGGCCCGCACGGGATCCTGGGTACGCAGGTAGATCGGCAGCATGATGACGAAGATGACGATGAACATGTGCGGCACGCTGGGCCCGTACGGCAGGGCCGTCACGTCGCTGCGCTGCTCCCGGCGGGCCAGCCGACGGGCCAGATAGGTGTAGTAGATGTTGCCGGCGACCAGGGCGATGCCCAGCGCCGGCAGGATGGTGCCGAACACCTCCCCCTCGGGCAGGTTCACCACGGCGAGGCAGAGCCCGGTCAGGGTGAGCACGTTGACCAGGACGTTGACGCCGAAGCCGAAGAACGCGTTGGTGTCGCCGCGCACCCAGTACGGGAGCGGGGCGGCGGTGGACTTGGTCGAGACCATGGCTGCTCCCGGTCAGGAAGAGGGTTGCAACACTCCGGTGGTGGGCAGCGCGGCGCGTACCTGCGCCGAGTCGGCGACCCACCCGAAGATCCCGCCCTGGGCGGCGATCATGTCGAGCCCGACCCGCTGGAACTCCGGGAAGTAGGACCCGACGCAGTCGGCGAGCACGAGGCACTCGTACCCGCGGTCGTTCGCCTCCCGGACCGTGGTGTGTACGCACACCTCGGTGGTGACCCCGGTGACCAGGAGACTGCGGATGCCCCGCTCGACGAGCAGGCCGTCCAGTTCGGTGGCGTAGAAGGCGCCCTTGCCGGGTTTGTCGATGACCAGCTCGTCGGGCAGCGGTGCCAACTCGTCGATGATGTCGTGGCCGTACTCGCCGCGGATCAGGATCCGACCCTTCGGTCCGAGGTCACCTATCCGCCGGCTGGGCGCCCCGCGGCTGAGCTTGGCCGGCGGGCAGTCGGACAGGTCGGGCAGGTGCCCCTCACGGGTGTGCACGATGGTCAGGCCGACGGCACGGGCGTCGGCGAGCAGCGCCGCGAGTGGTGCGATGACGCGACGCAACTGGCGCACGTCGTTGCCCAGGCTCGCCCCGAACCCGCCGGGTTCCAGGAAGTCGCGCTGCATGTCGATGACGAGCAGCGCTGTGGTCGACAGGTCGAAGGCGTACGGGCCTGGTCGGGCGGCCGGAATGGTCAACATGGGCGCACCTCACTGGGCCGTGGCGGCGATGACGTCGTCGGATGTGGTGACGCAGCCGAAGACGCCGCCCTGCATGGTGACCATGTGCAGTGCGGCGTCGTGGTTGGCCTTGTCGGTGGCGCCGGTGCAGTCGGAGAGGATCAGGCACTCGTATCCCCTGTCGTTCGCCTCGCGCATCGTGGTGTGCACGCAGACGTCAGTGGTGATGCCGGTGAGGATCAGGTGGGTGATGCCCCGGGTGCGGAGCACCAGGTCGAGGTTCGTGGCGTAGAAGGCGCCCTTGCCCGGCTTGTCGATGATCACCTCGCCGGCCACCGGGGCGACCTCGGGCACGATCTCCCAGCCCGGCTCGCCCCTGATCAGGATCCGTCCGGCCGGGCCGGCCGTGCCGATCTCGGCGCCGATCCGCGCCGACCGCCACCGCTTGTTCGCCGGCAGGTCCGACAGTTGCGGGTCGTGCCCCTCCCGGGTGTGCACGACGAGCATGCCGAGCGATCGGGCGTGTGCCAGCAGCCGGGCGGTGGCCGGCAGGCCGGCCCGGGTGAGGCCGATGTCGTATCCCATCGCGTCGACGTAGCCGCCCGGACCGCAGAAGTCGGTCTGCCAGTCGATGCAGAGCAGTGCGGTACGCGCGGTGTCCGCCGCGCCGTCGTACGGCCACGGGTAGGGGTTGGCCGGTACCGGTCCGATGCTGCCCATCCTTCCGCCTCCTGTCGTCATCGCTGGTGCCTGTCCGCCCTACCGTCGGGCGACGGCCTGCCGGTAGGCCCGCCACCCGCCGGTGGCGCTGATGTCCTCGGCCGGTGGGCCGGCGGCGTACGCCTCGCAGAGGAAACCGAGCACGTCGCGCCCGTCGTCGAGGCGGACCCAGCCGAGCGAGAGCGGGGCCGGGACCCCGGCCAGCAACCCGCCGACCGCGGTGCCGGGCAGTCGCCACAGCTCGACCTCGATCGGGTGGCCGTCCGGCCCGTCCGACGCCACCCGGACCAGGCCGGGCAGCCCTTCGCCGTCCGGCGTGTCCATCCGGAAGAGCCGGTAGAGCGGCGCGGTGCGGGCGGTGTCGACGAGGGCGGCACCGTGCCCGATCAGCTCACCGTTGCGGGACTCACCCGTCAGGTGCCGGCCCACCACGGCGATCAGCAGCTCCGCCGGACGCTGCGCCGACGGTGGGCCGACCTCGACAGTCCGGGTCGGCGTGCCGCCGTCGGTGAGGGTGGCGGCCAGCCGGGCCAAAGTGGTGTCGCTGAACGCCGGGCCGACCAGGGTCAGGCTCGCCGGGCGGCCGGTGCTGGTGAACCCGTTGGGTACGGTCACCGCGGCCAGGTCGAGCAGGTTCGCGAACTGGGTGTAGCGGCCGAGCATGGCGTTGCGTCCGATCGGATCCTCGGCGATCTCGTCGAGCGTGAACGTGGTGCCGACGGTGGGCACGACAAGCACGTCGATGTCCTGCCAGAGGTGGTCGACCTGTGCGCGCAGCTCGCGCAGGCGGTGCTGGCCCCGGAAGGCGTCGACGGCGTCGTAGCGCCGCCCGGTCTCCAACACGGTCCGGGTGACCGCCAGGACCGACTCGGGATGCGAGCGCAGGAAGCCGCCGAGCGCGACGAGTCGCTCGGCGACCCAGGGTCCCCGGTAGAGCAGGTCGCCCGCCTCGAAGAAGGCGCCGAGCGGCACCGACCGGGAGGTCCCGACGAAGGTGCGCAGCCGCTGTACCCCCGCGACGAACCGGGCTTCCTGCCCGGCGTCGCCGAAGAATTCGAGTTCTTCTGCCCGGGGCACCCCGAGGCGTAGCGTCCCCGGCATGCGGGCAACCACCCGCTCCGCCGGCAGCGGACGCCCCCAGGGGTCGGCCGCCGTGACGCCACGGGCGGCGTGCAACACCTCGACGGCGCTGCCGACGTCGGCGGCGAAGACCGACACGCAGTCGAGCGATCGGCAGGCCGGCACCACACCGGCGGCGCTGAGCAGGCCCCGGGTGGGCTTGAGGCCGACGATCCCGTTCAGCGCCGCCGGCACCCGGCCGGAGCCGGCGGTGTCCGTACCCAGGGCGAAGCTGACCTGGCCGGCGGCGACCGCGACGGCGGAGCCGGAGCTGGAGCCGCCGGAGATCAGCCCGCCGCCGAAGACGCTCTGGCAACTGCCGTACGGCGAGCGGGCGCCGGTCAGCCCGGTGGCGAACTGGTCGAGGTTGGTCTTGCCGACGAGCATCGCGCCGGCGTCGAGCAGCCGGCGCACCACCGGCGCGTCCTCGGCCGCCCGGTACCCGAAGTCGGGGCAGCCGGCGGTGGTGATCATGCCGGCCACGTCGATGTTGTCCTTCACCGCGAACGGGATGCCGTACAGCGGCAGCGCGGGATCGCCGTGGCGGGTCAGCGCCTCGGCGCGGTCCCGCAGCCGGTCCGCCGGGACGGTGCTGATCCACACCGGTCCCTCGTCGCGTCCGGCGAGCCCGTCCAGGACGCGCTCGGCCTGGCCCGTCGGGGTCAGGGTGCCATCGCGATACGCCGATCGAAGCTCCGAAATGGACCCCACTGGCTTTGGCATACAGTCGATTGTCGACAGTACTGTTTCAGAATCCCGCGCCCTGTGTAACGACGCCGTGACGGCACTCGGGCTGCCGCACGACTGATGCCGCACCCCTGATGCCGCGCCCGCAGTCGGTCGGCGGCCGGGCCGGCTGTCCGACCGTGTCCAGCCACGTCCAACATCCCCCTCGCCGCACCCGCCCGATTGCGAGGATTGCCGTCCGGTCCGGGCCGTCCGGCTCCTGACCCAGCCGACCAGTCCCCCTCGTGATGGGAGCGGTGCATGTCAGAACGTGTTGTCAGCCCCCCGCGTACGACAAGACCAAGCCGCAGGTCACTGCTCGCCACGACACTCGCCGTCGTGGCGTCGGTGGCCTTCGTTCCGACGGCGGCGGCGGCCGGTCCGGTCGACCGGCCGGCCCGACCCGGAGGCGCGGCGGACCCGGCCCGAACCGACGGCCGGGCCGCCCTGTCCCCCAGCGGCGGCGCCGCCGACCGGGACCGGGCGGGTGGGGCGGCGGACATGGCCGCGGCGATCGCCGAGCAGCGGGGCATCAGCCGTGCTGCCGCCGACAAGCTGCTCAGCGCCGAGAACGCGAACGTGCGACTGGCCAACCAGTTGACCACCGAGCTGGGTGCCAGCTCGGGCGGCGCGTACCTGTCCGGCGGCGACCTCGTCGTCACGGTCACCGACGCCGCGGCTGCCGCGAAGGTGACCGCCGCCGGTGCGAAGGCACGCCTCGTCGCCCGCGGCGAACGGCAACTCCAGAGCATCCAGCGGGCACTGGAAGCCACACCGAGCGAGCCGGACACGACCTGGGGGGTGGACCCGGCGACCAACCAGGTGGTGGTGAGCCTGCCGGCGACGGGGACGAAGAACACCGCGCAACGCTCGGCGGCGCGCAAGTTCGGCGCGGCGGTCCGGTTCGAGACCAGCACCGGTGAGATCCAGCCGAACGTCGGGATCTCCAGCGGGGACGCGATGGGCGGCTGCTCGGTCGGCTTCACCGCCACCGACTTCACCTTCAACTACATCATCACGGCCGGCCACTGCACCCAGGGCTTCCCACACTGGACCCTGCCGAACGGGCAGGACGTCGGGCCATCGCTGGAGAGCAACTACCCGGAGGACGACTACGGCCTGGTCTGGATGAACGGTGCGTCGGTCTGGGCGACCGGCACCATCAACCTCTGGAACAACACGAGCCGGAGCATCCACGGTTGGGCGACGGCGGTGAGCGGGCTGTCGGTCTGCAACTCGGGCAGGACCACCGGGTTCAGGTGCGGCACCGTGCTCAAGACCAACGTGACGGTCAACGGCGCGGGCGGCACCGTACGCCAGATGATCGAGACCAACATCTGCACCCTCGGCGGCGACAGCGGTGGGCCGCTCTTCGCAAGCAACACCGGGTACGGGCTGAACTCGCACGCCAACCGGGTCGGCAGCCAGTGCAACTCCTCGCCGCGGACCTGGCACCAGCCGGTGGGAGAGGCGATAAACGCGTACCAGGTCGTCATCTACGGTGCGCCGTGACGAGCGGCGACGAGCGAAGGAGACAGCGATGAGAAGCGCATTCACCAGAGCCGCACGCCTCACCGCCGCGGCCGTCACGACGACGGCGGTGGCCCTGACCGTGGCCGTCGGCCCGGCTCAGGCGGACCTCTGGCAGCACACCGACGGGTTCGAGGGGAACCCCGCAGCGGTGTGGGAGTTCCACCGCTCCGGCGCCGGGAGCGGCGCCTTCGAACTGGGCACGGGCACGGCCCGGTCCGGTTCGAACAACGCCATTCTCACCACCTCGACCGGCGGCTGGTCCGGGGTGGGCAAGCTGCTCACCGTACGACCGCGCACCGCCGGGCACTCCACCACCTGCGGCGGCGGGTTCTTCGTCCGGGCGGTCAGCGGGCCGGCGGTGCTCAACGTCGAGGTGATCGATCCGGCGAGCTGGACCTATCTCGCGCTGCGTACCGTGCGCATCACCGACACCACCTGGCGGCGGCACGACGTGGCCAGCTACACGAACGGCCCGAGCCAGGTGTTCGTCCGGGTCTCCCTGCTCGGTGGCAGCGGTGCCGTCCGGGTGGACGACATGGCCTTCCAGTGCACCTTCTTCAGCTCCTGAACCACTCGACCACAGCGGGGCCGGCGCTGGTGGCGCCGGCCCCGCACCGGCCCGCCGAGCCGGGCGGGCCATCCCGACCGGCGTCGGCTGGCTCCGGATACTCAGGACGGCAGATGAGTATCCGCCGTCAGGCGCCGGACTCGAAGATCCAATAGCGTGGGCGCGTGGTGACATTCCTGCGTCGGTGGACGCTACGGTTCGCGAGCTTCGCCCTGACCTGGCTCTACACGCTGTACCGGATCCATCCGGCGATGTGGCGGCTCACCGCCCGTCAGTACCGTCCGTACCTCGGTCGCTTCGCCCGGCTGCACGCCTGGATGACCTGCCAGTTCGCCGCGATCGACGTGCCCGCGTACGGCGACTTCCTGCGCCGCAACAACTGGCGGTTCCGGTGGTTCGACCTGTCGACGTACCCACCCACCGACAAGCGGTCCTACGTGCAGGCGTACCCGGAGGCGCAGCGGTGCTGGCACGGCGAGATCGAGATCGTCGGCAGCGTGGTCGACGAGTCGTCGGGTTCGTCCGGCCAGCCGTTCAACTGGATCCGCAGCCGCCGCGAGTTGCGCTCGGTGCACAAGAACCTGGCCGGCTACGCGACAATGGTGTTTCCGTCGAAGCGGCGGTTCGTCATCAACGCGTATTCGATGGGTGCCTGGGCCACCGGGACCAACACCGGCATCGCGATGTCCACGATCGCCATGGTGAAGAACACCGGTCCGGACCTGCAGAAGATCGTCGACACCCTGCGATACTTCGGACCCGGCTTCGACTACATCGTCACCGCGTACCCCCCGTTCCTCAAGCACCTGCGCGACAAGCTCGACGCCGAGGACTTCCCGTGGGCGGAATACCGCATCAGCGGCCTGGTCGGCGGTGAGGGGATGACCGAGGCGCTGCGCGACTATCTGCAGGAACGGTTCGTCAAGGTGCGCTCCGGCTACGGGGCCAGCGACCTCACCATCGGCATCGCCGGTGAGAGCGACTTCAGCGTCTGGGTCCGCCGACGGCTGCGGACCGACGTGGCACTGCGCACCGCCCTGCTCGGGGCCGACGAGCATCGGCTGCCGATGGTCTTCCAGTACAACCCCCTCGAGACGTACCTGGAGACCACAGCGGACCAGGAGGTGCTCTGCACGATCAACTCGACGGCGGTGCTCAATCCCCGGGTCCGCTACAACATCGGCGACGAGGGCCGGCTGGTGTCGTACCCGGACGTCGTGGCCGCCATCGTCGACCCCGAGGCGCGGGCCGACGCGGAGCGCGCCTGGCGGGTGGACCGGATGCGGTTGCCGCTGCTGTTCCTGTACGGCCGCAAGGACAGCACCATCTCCTACATGGGCGCCAACATCTACCCGCAGGACGTCGAGTACGGCCTCTACACCGGCAATGCGCAGGCGCACCTGCTGCAGAGCTTCTGCCTGGAGTTGACCGAGCAGGCCGACCTGGAGAGCCGGCCGGTCGTGCACCTGCAACTTCGCGAGCACCTGACACTCGACTCCGCTGAGCGGCGAAGCCTCGTGGACACCTGCCGGGCCGGGGTCCTGCGTCACCTCGCCGAGGTCAGTCGGGATTTCGCCGAGTCCCTCGCCGAGGATCCGTCCGCCGCCGACCTGCGGGTGACGGTCCACGAGTTCGGCACCGGACCGTTCGCCGACGCCGCCTCTAAGATCAAGAACGTGTACCTGGTAAAGGGCGTGACGGTGTGAGGACCAGCGACTTCTCGGCCGCGCCCGCGGTGGGCCAGGCGACAGCCATGTTCGTCGGCGCCACCCGCTACCGGGGGCCGCGCTCCATCCTCACGCTCACCCGGGTGTGGTTCCGGATGGTCCGGCAGATGAAGCGGATGGACGGCTACCGGTGGCACACCGTGTATTACCAGTTCCCGTTCACGCTCGGCACCATCGCCTTCTTCAGCGACCGTGACGCGCTGCTGAAGTTCGCCCGCAGCCGCCACCACCGCGACCTCATGTGCTGGGTGACCGAGCACGGCACGAAGAACGCCACAGGCGGCTACATCCGGCTGTACAACGCCGAGCCCGAGGGCTACAGCAACGGTGTCTGGCGCGCCGAGTCGAACGACATGGCCCACATCCCGACCTTCACCCCGCTGTCCACCGAGACGTCCGGCCCGGCGGTGCATCGCGGATGAGACTGGCTCCCGTGCAGTCGCGGGCCGACCTGCGGGCGTTCGTCGACTTCCCGCTCCGGCTCCACCCGACCGACAGGTACGTGCCCCTGCTGGCATCGGTCATCGCAGCCCACCGCCGCACCGCCGAGCTGTTCCTGGTCCGTGACCAACAGGGCGAGGTGGTGGGACGCACAAGCATGCACCGCAGCGCGGCCTTCGACGCCAAGGTGGGCCCTCGACAGTTGTTCGGGCACACCGAGTTCGTCGACGACAACGACGTCTTCGCGGCCATCATGGACGGCGTCGAGGCCAGGGCCGACGGCCTGCCGCTCTTCGGTCCGGTGGCGCTGCTGCCCAACCAGACCGGCGGGGTGATCACCTCCGGCTTCGCCGACCGCGGCTTCGTGGACTCCGCGTGGAACCCCGCCTACTACCCGGACATGTACGAGCGGCACGGCTTCCACCGCCGCTTCGAGGCGGACACCTGGCTTGTCGACCTCAACGGCACGGCCGCCGCCGGTTCCCCGGCCCGCGCCGGCCACGACCACGGGTTCGCCTTCGACGACGCCCGGATCGCCGCCGAACAGCTGGTCATCCGGCGCGGCTCCCGGTGGCGACTGCACCGCCAACTGCCGATCCTGCGGCGGATGCTCAACGCGAGCTTCGCCCAACTCGGCTACTACACCCCCATCAGCGCCGATCAGCTGGCCGAGCAGACAGACGGTCTGGCGTTCCTGCTCGACGAGGCGCTGCTGCTCTGGCTGGAGAAGGCCGGCCGGCCCGTCGCGTTCGTCGTCACCGTGCCGGACATCTCCGAGTACCTGATGAGCGTCGGCGGCCGGCTCGGCGTCGTCAATCAGCTCCGCCTGCTCGCCACCCGCGACCGGTACCGGCGGGATGCCGTCCTCATCATCAAGGGCACAGTGCCCGACGAGCAGGGCAACGGGTACCTGACGCTGCTGTCCAGGGAGCTGCACCGCAACCTCGCCAACAACGGGTACCGCACCCTGCGCAGCACCTTCGTCGAACGGACGAACGTCGCCTCGGCCGCCCAGTACCGGCGCGCCGGCGGGCGGCCACTGCACGGGTACGCCTTCTACGAGCGAGCGGGGGCGGCGTGAGCTGGGTGGAGGAGTTGCGGGCCAACGCGGCGATCTGCAACCGGGCACCGAGCGCGCACAACACGCAGCCGTGGCGACCGGAATACCACGCCGACAGGATTGTCATCGCTGTGGACCCCGCCCGCCGGCTGCCCGACTCCGACCCGACCGGCCGCGATCTGGCCCTCGGCATCGGCGCATTCGTGGAGACCTGCCTCATCGTCTCCGCCGAACTCGGCCTGAACGTCACGGTGGCCCCCGGTCCGCAACTGGTCCCCGCGGCGACCCGCTACCCGACGCCGTTCACCATCGCCGACGTCGAGGCCCGTCGGGTCGCCCGTGGCCGATACGCGCCCGGGCAGGTCGACGCCACCGTCATCGCCGCGCTCGGGCCCGGCATCGCGCACGTGCCGACCCGGGAGATCGCAGCGGAGCTGGCGGTCGCCGACCGTTGGATGTTCGGCACCCCGCCGGTCGCCGTCGAGTTGCGCGACTGGCTCCGACTGAGCCCACATCACCCTCGATACCACCTCGACGGACTCACCGACCGGGCGCTCACCCTGTCCCGGGCCGAGGCGTGGTTCCTGTCCACCGCGCTTCGCGCGTACCCGGTCACCCGCCGGATGGGCCTGCCGGCGTTGCTGGCCGCCAGCGGTCGTGGTCTGTTGCGCTACGACGGCAGCGTCCTGGTCCTGCTCGCCACCGACGCCGACCACGTCGCCGCGGGCAGACGTCTGCTGCGTACGTGGCTGACGCTCGCCCGGCACGGCCTGGCGGTCCACCCACTCAGCCAGCTCATCGACTGCCCGGCGACGGCCGGTTGGCTCGCCGAGCGGGTGGACGGGCAGCCCCTGGCGGTGTTTCGCGTCGGTCGGCCCCTCGCCGAGCCGGTCCGCTCGGCCCGACGCTAGCGGGTCGTCCCCGGCCCATCCGCACCGTCGCCGCCGCGTCGATGCTGATCCCGACGCCGTGGACCGCCACCGCTTCCGGCCGCCGGCCCACTCCCGCGAGCGCTACCGACCGAGGTACGAACGCGCCCCGTGCCCGGCGAGCACGGTGAGCACCTCCTCCGGGTCTCCCCCGGCGACCGCCTCGAACAGCCGCTCGTGCCGGTGGACCCCGTCCAGCGGCTGCGCCAGCTCCGCCTCCCGGCGCAGGTTGATCGCCATGTAGAGCTGCAACTTCACAAGGATCGAGCCGTACACGGCAGACAGTTGCCGGTTACCGGCGAGCGCCACAAGCGCGACGTGGAACTCCCGGTGCGACTCGGCGACCGCCATCCGGTCACCGGCCCGGGTCGCCTCCCGCATCTGGTCCAGGGCCGCCCGCAACCCGGCCAGGTCGCCTTCCCGGCCGACCGGGACCCCGGCCCGGACCGAAAACTGTTCCAGCATGTCGCGCAACTCGTACAGCTCCCGCACGTCGCGGTCCGACAGGGTGGCCACCCGGACGCCCCGCCGCGGCACATGCTCGACCAACCCCTGCTGGGCCAGCAACCGCAGCGCCTCCCGCAACGGAGCCCGGCTGATCCCCAGCCGGCGGGTCAGCTGCTCCTCCACCAGGCGTTCACCCGGGTCGCTCTTGCCACTGAGGATCTCCCGGGTCAGCCGAGAGACGGCGAGGTCCACCAGGCTGACACTCTCCAGCGCACCATCCACCGGCGATGCGGCCACGTCGTTCACGCCGATGAGTCTGCCACCTGCCCCCGCCGCCGCCGGTGTGGGCGGGTCGCCCGGGGTGGCACAGGGGGAACGGACTGACGCACCACGGCCACCCCCGGCCGTGCCTGCCGGGCTGACGCACCGAGCGGGTTCATACCTGTGGCACAGGGTCCGTCGGAGCGACCGACGGCCGCAAGCCGTCGAACAGGACGGCCACCGCACGATCGAGCACCGGACCGGAGTAGTCGCCGGTCTCCGCCGCCATGCTGGCCCCTCGGAGCAGGGCGAGTATCTCGAGCATACCGATGTCGGGACGGACGGCACCTGCGCGCTGGCCGCGGTGCAGGAGGTCCGCCAGCGCGTCGCGCATCTGTGCTCGCTGGTCCGTCTGCTCCGCCTTGATGTCCACTCCGGCGTCCTGCAACGCGTCGGTCAGAGCCTTCTTGCTTGCCGCATCCGCGACGATCCTCGCGAAGAAGGTGAAGAACGCCGTCTGGGGCTCTGCACACGCCCGCAACCGGGCCGCCTCCTGAAGAAGCAGGTCGACACGGGCCGAGACGATGGCCGCGTACAAGGCCTCCTTGGTGGCGAAGTGTCGATACACGGTGCCGACCCCGACTCCGGCCCGCCGGGCGATCTCGTCCATACGGGCCGCCAAGCCCTGTTCGCCGAGGACGGCCTCGGCCGCCGCGAGCACTTTCGTTCGGTTGCGTGCTGCATCGGAACGCATCATGCCCACGCCGCCGAGGGCCGCACCGTTGACAAACGGAATCCAGGTTCCATATCTTCAAGCGGAATCACGATTCCGATTCTACGAGGGTGGCATGGACTACACCACACTGGGCCGATCCGGTCTCCGCGTCTCCCAAGCCTGCCTGGGCACGATGAACTTCGGCAGCGACCCGCAAGCCCCAACCCCGGAACCCGAGGCCCGGCGCATCATCGACGCGTTCCTCGACACTGGTCACAACTTCATCGACACCGCGGACACCTACCGGGGTGGCACCAGCGAAGAAGTCGTGGGCCGGGCCATCGCACACCGTCGTGCCGACGTCGTCCTGGCCACCAAAGCGGCAGCGCCGCAAGGCACCGACCCCAACAACCGCGGCCTGTCCCGCGTACATCTGACACGCGCCCTGGAAGCGAGCCTGCGCCGACTCGGCACCGACTACGTCGACCTGTACCAGTGCCACGTTCCTGACCCGGACACCCCGATCGAAGAGACAATGACGACGCTCGACGGTTTCGTACGCTCCGGCAAGGTCCGGTATCTGGGCTGTTCGAACTTCACCGCCGCAGGCATCGTCGGCGCCCAATGGGCCGCGCAACGCACCGGCGCCATGCCCCTCGTCAGCCTGCAGGCCAACTACTCCCTGATCATGCGGGCCATCGAAGCCGAGATCATGCCCACCTGCCAGCAATACGGGCTCGGCATCGTCGCGTACAGCCCACTCGGCAGCGGCCTGCTCGCCGGGCGATACCAGCGAGGCGCCGCACCCGCCGAGGGATCGAGACTCGCCCAGTGGGCAGCCATGCCCAGCCCGATGGCACGCGCATTCGTAAGAGGCCTGCTCGCCGAACCCCACTTTGACATCGCCGACGAAGTGGCCACCCTCGCCGCCGAACTGGAGACGACCGGGCCAACGATCGCGCTGGCCTGGATCAAGAGCAAACCCGAGATCACCTCGCTGATCATCGGCCCACGCTCAGCCGATCAACTGACTGCGAACCTCGCCAGCCTGGCGTTCAACCTGCCCGACTCCGTGTCGGCCCGCTTGGCCGCCGTCAGCCGATCCACAGTGATCCCTCCAGTCACCGGCCAGCACAACGCCGCTTGACTCGGCGACTCCATCCAGGTGCGCCACCGTCCACACCTCCCGGCCCGGTGGCTCGGACCAGCACCGCAGCAGCTCAGCCATCGCGACCCGACATGACCGCCGGTCCAGACCGCCGGTCCAGACCGCCGGTCCGCATGGCGTCCCGTCACCACGACAACGTCATACGTCACACGATGATGCTAATCTATTTCCGCGCGGTAAACGGATCTTCGACTGGTGGAAGGATCGCGATGGCATCGGATCGGTCGACAACCGGCTCCGCGTGCACGCGTCGTACCGACCGCCTGTCACATCCCCGCCCTTGCGGCAGGAGGCACACCCGTCGTGCCGGGACGACGGGCGCGCACCGCCGCGATGCCAGTGCGGACGTCGGCAGCGCCATGTCCGGCCCCGCCAATCCACGCAAACCCAAGGAGGTTCGACTGTGCCACTTCGTAAGCTCTCCGCCCCCTGGATAGGGGCGGCCATGGCCCTCATGGTGCTGGTCGCCGTCGGGGCGTCCGTCATCATGACCGGTGGTTCCGCGGCTGCGGCCACCACCGCCGGCTGCGGCAAGGCACCCGGACTGAACAGCGGCACCCACACCATCCAGAGCAGCGGAAAGACCCGCAGTTTCATCCTTCGGCTGCCCGACAGCTACAACAACACCTACCCCCACCGGCTGGCCTTCGGGTTCCACTGGTTGGGCGGCACCGCCGAGCAGGTCGCCTCGGGCGGCACCGACGGAGCCGCGTGGGCCTACTACGGCATGCTCTCCCAGGCGAACAACACGACGATCTTCGTCGCCCCGCAGGGCATCAGCAACGGCTGGGGCAACTCCAACGGTGAGGACGTCACCTTTACCGACGACATGGTCCGGGTGATCGAGAACGCCCTCTGCGTCGACACCACGCAGCTCTTCTCTGTCGGGTTCAGCTACGGCGGCGCGATGAGCTACTCGTTGGCGTGCTCCCGACCGACGGTGTTCCGGGCGGTCGCGGCCATCGCCGCCCCTGGGGCGATCAGCGGCTGCAGCGGCGGCACCCAGCCCGTGGCGTACCTGGGAATTCACGGCATCAACGACAACATCACGAGCGGACGGTCGCTGCGGGACAGGTTCGTCCGGAACAACGGCTGTGCCGCGCAGAACCCGCCCGAACCAGCGCCGGGCAGCCGGACCCACATCACCACCGCCTACTCGTGCCAGGCCGGATATCCGGTGCTCTGGGCCGCGTTCGACGGCGGCCACCAGCAAGGCCCGGTTGATGGGTGTGCCGGCTGCGAGAGCGGCGCGCGGAGCTGGGTCAAGCAGGAGGTGTGGCGGTTCTTCAGCCAGTTCGGGTCCACAGTGCCGCCCACCACGTCCCCGCCCACCACTCCCCCGCCGTCGAGCCCGCCGCCGGGGCAGCAGAACGTGCTGATCGTGGGTAACCAGTCCGGTCGGTGCATCGACATTCCCAACTCGAGCACCAGCAACGGGACCCGCGCCCAGCTGTGGGACTGCCACGGTCGCACCAACCAGCGCTGGACCCACACCTCCAACCGCACCCTGACCGTCTACGGCAACAAGTGCCTGGACGCCAGCGGGGCGGGCAGCAGCAACGGCACGGCGGTCATCATCTGGGACTGCAACGGCCAGCCCAACCAGCAGTGGAACCTCAACTCCAACGGCACCATCACCGGGGTCCAGTCGGGGCTCTGCCTCGACGCGATCAACTCCGGCACGGGCAATGGCACGCAACTGCACCTATGGGCCTGCCACGGTGGCGCCAACCAGCAGTGGAGCACGCGCAACTAGGCACAACTGCCGAAGACGCGCCGCCCGGGTCCGCTCCCGGGCGGCGCGTCGCTGCGAGGTGGACCGGCGATCCTCGACGCGACGGGTGCGCGCCAACCGCTCAGCGCGACTCGGCGGGGGCCGGCAACGTGCCCGCCCAGGCGTGCCAGTAGGCAGCGCCGCCACTGGTCTGGCGCAGGATCGCGTCGGCGCGCGGCAGGCCGTCACCCGGACCGCCGCCCGTGCCGGCCTCCGGCCAGAGGCACACCAGGTAGCGGTCCGGCCGCCGGTCCAGGTAGCTGGTGTCGTCCTCGTCGAGCTCGTCACTGTCGATCCCGCCGAACGGGTCATGGCCCTCGTCCATGCCCAGGGCGCAGTACCGTACCCGATAGACCGGCAGCGGGCCGGTGTCCTGCCCCTGCGGGGTCAGCGGCAGCCGGGCGAGTCTCCCGCCTCCCCACGGAATCAGGTTGGCCACCGGGCTTGCCGGCAGAAACGACACCTCCACCACCTCCTCCCACTCCTGCGCTGCCGCCGGCGGCTCAACGTCATGCACCTCGACGGTGAAGCGGACCCGCCCGGTGTGCGTGCCGGTCATCAGGAACAAACTGCCCGGCTGGACGGCACCGCAGAGGCCGTTCACCTGCCCGGCGAACGCGCCCTCCATATCGGGCACCTCATCACTCGTCAGATAGATCTGCCCGTACGAGACCGGCGCCGGGCCATCGAAGAGAACACGCATCCGCCGATCCTGCCATCGATCAAGGCTCGGGTACGGCCGTGGTCAGCAGGTACCCAGCCTCCAACCGGAAGCGATCGCCGTCGGCCACCCCCCGGTCGTCGACGAACGCGCGCAGGTCCGCGCGCAACGCCGTCCACCGCCCCTCGGCCACCAGCCGGTCCCGTTCGGTGACGACGTGCCCGGCCGTGTCGATGAGCAGGCTGGTCGCCACGTCGGCGGTGGCGAAGCTCAAGCCCAACCGGTGGACGACCGCCGACGTGATCCGCAGGTCGGCGGTGGCCAGGAGCTGCCCGACGGACGTGCGGTCACCCCACCGGCTCGGCGGGGCGCCACCGGCCGGAGGTGGCGGTAGATACCCGCCGAGGACCTGGCCCATGGCCGGCATCAGACTGCCCGGTGTCCAGGCGGCCAGCAGCACCCGGCCCGAGGGGCCACACACCCGGCTCAGCTCTCGGGCAGCGGCTTCGTGGTCGTTCGCGTAGATCACGCCGAACACCGACAGGACCACGTCGGCCGAGTCGTCCGGCAGCGGCAGGCGGGTCGCGTCGCCGACCCGCCAATCGACAGCCAGGCCGTCCTCGGCGGCCCGACGCCGGGCCAGCTCCACGAGCGCGGGCTCGAAATCCACCCCGACGGTACGGGCACCGGTTCGGGCGGCAAGTATCGCCGCGTTGCCCGTGCCGGTGGCCACGTCGACCACCCGGTCATCCGCCCGGATGCCGGCGGACTCCACCACCGCTTCGGCGACCGGCATCAGCCGCCGTGCCATGGCCGGATAGTCGCCGGCCGCCCACGTGGTCACGAACGCACTCATCACGCCTCCCTCATCGCGGAAGGCGCCCTTGGATCCGAGGTGTTCCCGGGTGAGCGTGGCGGACCTGGTCCGTCGCAGCGCCTCTCACTCCGGCATCGTCGACCGTAGATGACCGCAAAGCGCCCCGGCAACCCGCGGCCGAGGAGGCGTGTCCGCATCGTCCAGTGGGCCTGGGTGGCACGCTTCCACCGGAGCCCGGGAGCACACCTGGCGAGCAGCGCTGACGGGCGTGCCTGGGGCGGGCCGGTGCCGGCCGTGCGCCGCTACCTGCGGCGCGAGCGCAGCACCAGGATGACGGCGATGGCGACCGCGACGAGGACGAAGAAGCCGATCAGCACCGGCTGGGCGACAGGCGTCTTCGGGCCGCCGACCACGGCGAGGTTTTCCAGCATGTCGGTCTCCGTCCACTGAGGAGGTACGCGGCTGGGTCAATCCCTTCCCGGATTACCCGGCGAGCAACCCACTCCGGTGCCGCGAGGGTTGACCGAGGCGCCGCCGCTGACGCCGCGGCGAGGTCCCGGCCGTGGATGACGCGCACCCCGACCTCCGGAGCCGTAACAAACCCGAAACTACCGGTTGAAAAAGCTGGAACTTTCTGCCAGCCTGGGAGCCATCGATGAGTGTGAACGTTAACATGATCCTTTCCGCACCAGGTGCGCTCGACAACCACCGCCCAGCCCTTCCGGAACTGCTCCGATAACTCGGCCGACCGGCGGGCGTCGCCGCTGCTCTGTGCGGCCGCCGCACCGGCTGGGTCCGCTGACGCGGCAACGCCGACGATCGAACAACGCCGGAGCACCCACCCACCACCAGGAGGTACCGACCGTGCGAGGACCTGCACACCACCCCCCACCCGCGGAGAACGCCCACGTCGTCCGAGCACCCTCCCGGTTGCGCGGCCGGCTGTTCAAGCTCGCCGCGGTCGGGATCGCCGCCGCGGTCGGCCTGTTCACCCTGACGGTGACCACCGGGTCGGCATCGGCCGCCGACAACCCGTACCAGCGGGGTCCGGACCCCACCCGGACCAGCGTCACCGCCGTGAACGGCCCCTTCGCCAACACGTCGGTGAGCGTCCCGACCGGGTACGGCTTCAACGGCGGCAGGATCTACTACCCGACCGACACCAGCCAGGGCACCTTCGGGGCGATCGCGATCTCGCCGGGTTACACCGCGTTGTTCTCCGCCGAACTGGCCTGGATGGGGCCGTGGCTGGCCTCCCACGGCTTCGTCGTGATCGGCATCGAGACCAACAGCCGCAACGACTTCGACACGGCCCGAGGCACCCAGTTGCTCGCCGCGCTCGACTACCTGACCCAGCAGAGCCCGGTACGCGACCGGGTCGACCCCACCCGGTTGGCGGTCGCCGGTCATTCGATGGGCGGCGGTGGCGCGCTGAGCGCGGCCACCCGGCGACCGTCGTTGAAGGCAGCGGTCGGCATCGCGCCGTACTCGCCGTCGTCGAACCTGGCGAACGACCGGGTGCCCACGATGGTCTTCGCCGGGCAGGCGGACACTGTGGTCACGCCGTCCTACGCCACCAGCCTGTACAACAGCCTCCCCAGCACGACGGAGAGCGTCTACGTGGAGGTGGCCGGCGCGGATCACGGGTTCATGGTCGGACGGTCGAACCCGGTGATGGTCCGGACCATGCTGCCGTTCGTCAAGATGTTCATCGACAACGACGCCCGGTACAGCCAGTTCCTCTGCCCGCTGCTGGACTCCAGCGGCGTGGTCACCTACCGCAGCACCTGCCCGTTGCTGCCCTCGACACCTGTCACCCCGACGGCGACACCCACCAACACGCCGACCCCCACCGCTTCGCCCACCACCCCACCCGGCTCCGCCAGCCAGATCGTCGGCACGCAGTCCGGCCGGTGCGTCGACGTACCCAACGCCTCGCGCACCAACGGCACCCGGGTGACCCTGTACGACTGCAACCGGCAGACGAACCAGACCTGGACCTACACCTCAGGCAAACAACTTCAGGTGTACGGGAACATGTGCCTGGACGCGGCGGGCTCCGGCAACGGCGCGGCGGTCCAGATCTACAGCTGCCACGGCCAGACCAACCAACAGTGGAACGTCAACTCCAACGGCACCATCAGCAGCGTCCAGTCCGGCCGGTGCCTGGACGTCTGGAGCACTGCCAACGGAGCCCCGATCCAGCTGTACGACTGCCACGGGCAGACCAACCAGCAGTTCCGGCTCACGCCCCTCGCCTGACGAGCGGCCGAACCGAGACGGGCGGGCCCGGCGTCACGCTGAGCCCGCCCGCACGACCTCACACCTGCCCGGTCCAATCGCACCCGCCACCCCGCCACCCCGCCACCCCGCCACCCCGCCACAAGATCGTGCTCGATCCACGATCCAGTGGCCTGCACCGAGAACGAGGGCACTCCTTCAACGATCGAGCGCGATCTTCGCGGGTCCGGCACGCCCACCCGGGTCGATCAAGGAGTTGGGGTGGTGGACGTAAGTCGCAAAAGTGGCCGATACGGCCACCACAACTCCAAGATCGGCAGGGCTGGGGCGGTGAGGCGGTTCGCCGTACGCCGTACACGCCCTGCTCGACCGGGATGGGACGCTCGCCGCCGGCGCCCAGGACGGCGATCTGGTGGACCGTGGAACCCCGGCCGGCGCGCGAGTCAGCAGCCGGCCGGACGGCCTGTTGCCGGCCGGCTGGGTGCAGGGGGCGGTGCTCGACGAGGAGTGTTCCGGGCAGGACCACGGCTGCTTCCCGCCCGAGGACCCCTTCGCGATGTCCCGCAACGGGGATGACGACCAACAGCGACACTCGCCGCGGTTGCCGGAAACTGTAAAGAACCCTTGATATTAAACGTCACGGACGTCAATATGGGGAGGCCACGAGGTCGCCGAAGCCTGGAGAGTGCGCTATGCGGAGCCGTCGAATTGTCGCAGTGCTGGCCGGGGCGGCGATGACCGTCACGGCCGCCGTCGCCTTCGTCCCCAGCAGCATGGCAGCGGTGTCCGCGGGCAACGCCGTTGCGATGGTCGCCTGCACCGCACCGGCCTGGGCCGAGGGCACCACCTACCAGACGGGCGCCCAGGTCACCTACGGCGGCCGGCTCTACCAGGCACTTGTCGCCCACACCGCGTACCCCGGGGCCGGCTGGAACCCCGCCGCTACCCCGTCGCTCTGGCGCGACCTTGGCGCGTGTTCGGGAAGCACTCCGCCGCCCACCACGCCAGCACCGACGACCGCGCCACCCACCACGCCGCCACCCACCACGCCGCCGACCAGTTCGCCGCCGCCGACCGGTGGGACCTGCGCGGTGAAGTCGCGGCCCGCCGGCAAGGTGTTGCAGGGCTACTGGGAGAACTGGGACGGCGCCACCAACGGCGTCCACCCCGGACTCGGCTGGATCCCGATCACCGACAGCCGGCTCAACCAGCACGGCTACAACGTGATCAACGCGGCGTTCCCGGTGATCCGCGCGGACGGCACTGTCCTGTGGGAAAACGGCATGGACGCCGGCGTGAAGGTGGCCACCCCGGCCGAGATGTGCCAGGCCAAGGCCGCCGGCGCCACGATCCTGATGTCGATCGGCGGCGCCGCCGCGGGCATCGACCTCAGCTCCACCGCCGTCGCCGACCGGTTCGTCGCGACGATCGTGCCGATCCTGACGGCCTACCACTTCGACGGCATCGACATCGACATCGAGACCGGCCTGACCGGCAGCGGCAACATCAACACCCTGTCGACGTCGCAGGCCAACCTGATCCGGATCATCGACGGAGTGCTGGCCCGGATGCCGGCGAACTTCGGCCTGACGATGGCACCGGAAACGGCGTACGTCACCGGCGGCAGCGTGGTCTACGGCTCGATCTGGGGCTCCTACCTGCCGATCATCAAGAAGTACGTCGACAACGGCCGGCTCTGGTGGCTGAACATGCAGTACTACAACGGCAGCATGTACGGCTGCGCCGGCGACTCGTACCCCGCCGGCACCGTGCAGGGCTTCACTGTGCAGACGCAGTGCCTCAACAACGGCCTCACCATCCAGGGCACCACCATCCGCGTGCCGTACGACAAGCAGGTCCCCGGCCTGCCGGCGCAGAACGGTGCCGGCGGCGGCTACCTGTCGACGTCCCTCGTCACCCAGGCCTGGAACTCGGTGCCCGGTCTGAAGGGCCTGATGACCTGGTCGGCGAACTGGGACGGGTCGAAGGGCTGGACCTTCGGCGACAACGTGAAACGCCTCCAGGGCCGCTGAGCCACCCGGCTCTTCTCCGCACCGGCCCGGGTCGGACCCGGGCCGGTGCTCCGGCTACGGCCGGCCCGGTCATCGGGTGGCCAGCTCGGAACGGACGAGTTCCAGCAACCGTCCCAGCCAGTTGGCGCCGCTGGAACTCCAGTACCTCGAAGCCCAGTCGTTGTAGAGCAGCCGGGCGTCACCAGTGCCGAGCAGTGTCGCCGCCACCGTCGGATGGCGCTCGACCTTGTCCCGCAGCAACGCGGCCATCACGCCCAGCCGGGCCGCCGGCCAGCCCGCCCGCCGGGGCGCCTCCTCGCCGAGTGTCCGGGCGTCGAGGCCACGGCCGGCGGCGGCGATCCGGTCGTGCCAGTCACCGTCGTCGGTGGACAGCGCCCAGTAGGCGTGCATGACGCTCGCGTAGTCCCGGCCGCCGAAGGTGACAGCTGCCGGATAGTCGATCTGCAGGACCTCCAAGCCCGCCGGATCCGGCCAGCCGCTCGGGTACACGCGGCCGCCGACGACAAGCGGGGCTGTCGTCTCCGGTCCGTCCGCCACCCGCCGCGCCCCGCTTCTGGCGACACCGACCTCGCTCCGGCGGAAATAGTCGAGCGCCCGCTCCCGGACCTCCGGGGTCACAGTGAGCGTGCGGTCCGAGCGTCGGGCCGGGATCGTCTCGCCCACCTCGGCGAGCAGGATCCGTACCGGAAGGTCGTTCTGGTCCATGTCGCCGAGCATGAAGATTCGGCGGTGCTCGGGTACCGCCTGATACAGCTCGCGGACGATCTCCAGGTTGGCGCTTGTCGGATCCGTGGCATACGTCAGAAGCGCGTTCCAGCACCGTCGTGCCGAGTCCGGTCGATCGTTGAGATCGTCCACCTCGTCGGCCAGCTCGCCGATCACCATCTCCGGAGTCAGCCAGGACTCCAGCGCCGGCACGGTCCCGCGTGCCGTGCCGGTGATGATCAGCGTTGCGCCCTCGGGCGGGGTCAGGGTCAGGGTGCCGTCGTCGAACGCGGCGCGCAGACCGTCGAGATCAGTCGATCCGAATCGCCAGAGGACGACGCCGTCGGCGAAGACGCCGAGCGTGCTGAGCGCGTAGTGATCTCCTCTGTTGACGAAGACGAGACGTTGCCGCCCCTTGATGACGTCGTCGCCAACCAAGCGCGACGTTGCGGTGCTGTCCGGCATGCCGGCGAGCCTAACGACACGAGCGCTGGCAGGAAGCTGTGCTAGGGATGCGAACCAAACCTCGATCCCACTGCGATAGGTAGGCATGACCGCCCAGGACGACGCCGACCTCCTGGCCCTGATCGCAGGCGGCGACCGGAACGCGTTCGAGGCGCTCTACCGCCGGCACGCGCCGTGGCTACGCCTGCGGCTGTGCTACCGCTGCGCCGACGATGCCCTCATCGACGACGTCGTGCAGGAGACATTCCTCGGGGTGTGGACCGGCGCCGCGGCCTCGTTCCGGCCTCGCGACACCGACGCTGCCGCCTGGCTGTGGAGGATCGCGTCGCGCCGGCTCATCGACGCGCTGCGCCGCCGCACCTCCCGCGATCGGCTCAGCCGGCTGCTGGCCCGCCTGCGCGGCAGCGACGAATCGTCCGCCGAGGAGGCGGTGCTTGTCGGTCTCGAGCACGGCGACCTCGGGGGCGCCCTCGCCCGCCTCTCCCCGGAGTTGCGCGCGGTCATCCGCGCCACAGTCCTCGACGGCCTCTCCACCGCCGAGGCCGCCGTCCTGCTCGGCATCCCCGCCGGCACCGTCAAGACGCGGGCGATGCGGGCCCGCCGGCAGCTGCGAGAGGAGTTGACATGACCTGGCACCTGCTCGACGAGGATCTACGCGCCTACGCCACCCGTACCCTCACCGCCCCTGGTCTGTGGTCCACCGAGGCGCACCTGGCCGCGTGCGGTGAGTGCCGCGAACGCCTCGCCGCCGCCGCGACCGAGGACCTGGGGTGGGCGATCGACGGAGGCTGGGCCCGCCTCGACGTCGCCCTGGACGCGCCGCGGCCGGGGCCCGTCGAGCGCTTGATGATCACGGTCGGCGTTCCCGACCACACCGCGCGGCTGCTCGCGGCGACGCCGGCGCTGCGGCTGTCGTGGCTCGTGGCGATAGCGGTCACGGCCGCGTTGACGGCAACGGTCGCCGTGCTCACCGACCCGGTAGTGTTCCTCGCCGTCGCCCCGCTGTTGCCGCTGGTGGCGGTCGGGATGTCGTTCGCGCCCGGCATCGATCCCACCTACGAGATCGCGCTTGTCGCTCCGATCCGCTCGTTCCGGTTACTGCTGTTGCGGTGCCTCGCGGTCCTCTCCGCGACCACCGCGCTGTCCGCCGTGGCCAGCCTCTTCATCTACGAGTACGGGCTGCGCGCGACCGGTTGGTTCCTGCCGTCGCTCGCCCTGACCGTGCTGTCGCTGCTGCTCTCGGCTCGGCTCGGCGCGGGGCTGGCAGTGGTCGTCGTCGCCGGCGGCTGGGCGGCGGTGGTCGCCTCCACCTTCGGCGACCGGCTCCTCTTCACGCTCGCCGGGCAGGTAGGCGTCGCTGTCGTCGGCGGGATCGCCGCCGTGGGACTGGCCCGTCAGCGCGGCACCTACGACCGCTACCACGTCCCCAACCCGATGAGGAGAGTTTCATGACCGCCGTTCAGGCAGACGGTCTGGCGCTGCGGTACGGGCGCACCACAGCGCTTGAGGACGTGTCGTTCACGCTGCGCACCGGGGTGACCGGGTTGCTCGGCCCGAACGGCGCGGGCAAGACGACCCTGCTGCGGATCGTCGCGACCGCCCTGCCGGCCGGTGGCGGAACGCTGCGGGTCTTCGGCCACGATCCGAGCACGTCACCCGGGCGGCTCGCGGTCCGACGCCGGCTGGGCTACCTGCCGCAGGACCCCGGCTTCCACCCGTCGTTCACCGCCTTCGAGTTCGTCGACTACGTCGCGATCCTCAAGGAGCTCACCCACCGGACGGCGCGGCACGCCGAGGTCGCCCGGGTGCTCTCCGCCGTCGGCCTCGCCGATCGCCGGCGATCCCGGATCCGGACCCTGTCCGGCGGTATGAGGCAACGGCTCGCGCTGGCGGCCGCCCTGGTCGGCGACCCGGACCTCGTCATCCTCGACGAACCGACTGTCGGTCTCGACCCGGAGCAGCGGCTGCGGTTCCGGGAGCTGGTCGCGGACCTGGGCGAGCGCAGGACGGTGCTGCTGTCCACCCACCAGACCGAGGACGTCATGTCGCTCTGCCAGGAGGTCGTCGTCCTCGACCGGGGCCGGGTGCGGTTCGCGGGCACCCCGGCGGAGCTGGCCGGGCTCGCCGCCGGCCGGGTGTGGACGAGCGCGGCGCGGCAGCCGGGGGCGCTGGCGTCGTGGCGGACGGGCACGGGGCTGCACCGCCACGTCGGCGACCCGCCACCCGGGGCCGCGCTGACCGCACCGTCCATCGAGGACGGCTACCTGACGCTGGTCGGCGTCGTCCCCGGTGCGGAGGCGTCGATGACCGTGGGCGGCGCGCGGTGACCGCCGCCCTGACGGTGGCCACGCCGGCCCGTCCGACGCCGTCGTCCACACACCGGCGTCGGCAGGCGCTCCTCGCCCTCGCCCGGTTCGAGGCGCTCCGGATGCTGCGACACCCGTTCACCATCGCGGCAGCGCTCCTGTTCCTCGGCCCGTGGCTGTGGGGCTGGCTGTCGGGCACGGCCAACCGATATCCGGTGCTCCCCGAAGAGCTGATCGTCATCCAGCTGCTCGCGTTGCCGATCCTCGGCGGGTCGGCGCTGATCGTGGCGAACCTGGTCACGCTGCGGGCGCACCGGCACAGGGTCGACGTGTCCTTCGACGTGCTGGTGCTGTCGCCCGCTTGGCGGGTCGGCGGGTTCCTGCTGGCACTGCTACCGCTGGCCGGCCTCAGCCTCCTGGTCGTCGCCGTCCGGGTCGGGGTCGCCGCGGCGCTTCCGGGCGCGGCCGGGGGCGTCGACGTCGCCGCGTTGGTGACCCCGTCGGCGCTGGTGCTGCTCCTCGGTTCGGTCGGGGTGCTCGCCGGTGTCCTGATCCGCTCCGTGCTGGTCGCCCCACTGCTCGTCCTGCTCGTCCTCGTGCTGGAGTTCGTGGCGATCTCCGCGACCCTGAGCGGGACCGGCTGGCGGTTCCTGCTCCCGGTCTACGTCAGCGAGTTCGCGGCCCCGGTGCCCGCCGGCGTCTCCGACCGACCCGCGGCCCGGCACCTCGCCTATCTGGTCGGGATCACCGTGCTGCTCGTCGCGGCCGTTCTGGCCCGGACCAGGGCACGGAGGTCGATGGTCGCGGCCGGCCTCGCCGTCGGGCTGATCCTCACCGTCGGCGGCGGGCTGTCCCAGTCGCGACCCGACCCGGGCATCGCGGCGGCCCGCGCGACTGTGGAGAACCGGCCGGCGAACATCCAGTCGTGCGTCCTCCGCGACGACGTCACCTACTGCTACTTCGACGGGTTCGACGGGTTCGTCCCGGGCTGGGAGTCGGTGGTGACCTCCGTACGCGAGGTCATGCCGGACGGCGTCGCCGCGCACGGTCCGCCGCTCGCGGTACGACAGCGGACCGTCCTCGACGAGATCTCCCCGACGGGCCAGATCGGCTCAGTCGCCGAGGACATGCGCGTGGTGGCCGGGTGGAAAGCCGCGGATGCCGCGGCGGGCACCCCGGAGGCGGTACGGGTGGGCACGGTGTGGGGCGACAACCGCGCGACAGCCATCCTCGCCGCCGGAGTCGCCTACCGGCTGATAGCCGCGCGGGCGTACGACGGAGGATTCTCGCTGTGCGGAGCCCGGTCGGCGCTGCTGGTGTGGCTGGTCGGGCGGGCGTCGCCGGCCGCCCGGGCCGGGATGCGCTCGCTGGACGAGGCGAGCACCGGAGCGCTCGTCTTCAGCGACCCGTCCGCACCGTTCGGCATCTCGGCACCCGACCGGGCGGCGGCACCAGCGTTGGAGCTGCTGCGACGGTCGCCCACCGAGGTGGCGCCGCTCGTCGAGCGACACTGGGCCGAACTGACCGCGCCGGGCACACCGCTGGAGCGCTTCGGTGCCATCTTCGGGGTTGCCATCCAGCCGCCGTCCCCGGATCAGGGCGAGCCGTTGTGCGCCCACTGAGCGGGGTGCCCACCGGGGACGCCGTCGACGCGTCGGGCCAGGCCGGCAACGCGCCAGCGCCGAGGCGGCACGGACGCCTGCGGACGGCGGCGGTGCTGGTCTGGCCGACGCTGCGGGCGACGCGGATCGTACCGCTGCTGGCGGCCGGGATCGTCGGTGTGGCGGTCGTGATCCCACCGGCCGTGACCGGGTCGGTCCTGCCCCTCGACCACCACCTCACGTTGCTGCGGTTGGTGATGGCCTGCATCGGCCTCGGCGTCACGTTCGCGCTCGACGACCCCGTGAAGCCGATCGCGGAGACCCTGCCGGTTCCGGCCTGGCTCGGCGCGCTGGCACGAGCGGTCCCCGCTGCCGTCGTCGGCGGCGCGTGCTGGGCGGCAGCGCTGCTCGTGACACGGGCCGGGCCGGAGACCGCGTCGCTGCCGTACCCGGACCTGACCCGTGAGGCCGTCACCGTCGCGGCGGTCGCGTTCCTCGCGTCGGCAGTCGGCTGGCGACGTTCGCCGCACGGAGTTGCCAGTCCACTCGCCGCCCCGATGCTGCTGCTCGCGATGACTGTGGTGGCGCTGCTGCCGGCCTCGGCGGCGCTGCTCGTGGGTGTGGACGACGGCTGGGACGCCGCCCACGACCGCTGGACGTACCTCCTGGCGGGAACGTTGCTGGCGACCGCCGGGGTGCTCACCGTCCGCCGCCTTCCGGGACGCTGACAGCCGTCCGGGATCGCCGCGACTCCCCCGACCTGCGGAGCCTCCCCGGCGAAGGATCGCCGGGGAGGCTCCGATGATCGGCTATCTCACCGGCGCGGGTCCTGCTGGACGCTGAGGGCGTTGAGGATCGGGTCGCCCTCGCCCTTGTCGCGGCGAAGCTCGATCGTCAGATCACCACCGGCGTGCTCGACGGTCACCATGTTGATGTCCGCGGTCTGCGCACCCACCTTCGCCTGCACGTCGTGGTCGTAGAGCACGACCTTGCCGTCGGCGAGCACATCGAACGCACGCTTGCCGGCCTTCACCTTCTCGATCTCCGCGAAGTCGAGGCCGACCCGGTACGTCCCGACGGGGGTGTTCTTGAACACGTAGCTGAACGTCTCGCCGGTCCGCTGGGTGCGGAACAGCGCGTCGTCCTCGGTACCGGCGATGTCGGCCCTGGTGGTCCGCGCCTTGCCACCGACGTGGCCCCACGGCCGCGAACCGAGCTCCTGGTCGGGCGACCAGACGAAGCCGTCGGCACCGACGTGCCCGGATCCGCCGACGTCGACGCCCTGCCAGTAGGCCGAGGTCGCCAGGCGGACCGGCGTGAACTGCGCCTCCCCCTTGCCGGCGTTCGACGCCACCAACACGTCGCCGACGAGCACGCCGGGCTCGACGCCGGTGTTGTCGACAGTCGCCGTGACAGTTGTGGACGCGCCGACCGCGAGCGTGACCGAGCCGGTTGCGGCCGCGCCGGTGAGGGTCAGCCACGGAAGGTCGGCGGACTCGTGCCCGCCGTCGCTCGTGCGCTTCTGCTCGCTGACCCGCACCTCGAGCGGGGCGGAACCGGTGTTTGTCACCGTCACGTCGGCAGTGACCTGCTGGCCCTTGTCGAGGAGCCAGTCGAAGTCGCCTCCGGTGACGGTGGCGATGCCCGAGGTCAACGCCGTGTCGACCACCTCGGCCTGATCCTTCTTGGCGATGGTCACCGGGTGGCTGACGGTGACGTAGTTCGGCGACGACACCTCCACGGTGTTTTCGCCGACCAGCGCCTGCGCCTTCCACCGGCCCTTCGCGTCGGTGGTGATGACCCGCTCACCCGCCGGCCCCCTGAGCGTGACGATCGCGCCCTCCATCGGCTTGCCGTCGTTCTTGTCGGTCACCGTTCCCTCGATCGTGCCGGCGGCCGGGAGGGTGTACTCCAGCCCCAGGCCGGCCTTCAGGACGGGCTGGTTGAAGGAGTGCTGCCCCGCGGGGTTGCGGGTCAGGCTCTCCACACCGACCGTCGCCGACGATCCCCGGGTCAGCGGGTTGTCGCCACCGACGCCGTCGCCGTACCCGATCTGGATCCGCCCGTCGGCGATCAGGGTGACCGAGAAGCTCACGCGCGCGGCCCGGTCGTTGTAGAACGCGACGTTGCGCCACTCGATGACCTCCGCCGCCAAGCCGTCCACCTCGGTCCTGCCGAAGTAGATCCCGGCCTCGTCGTCGACGACGAGGTCGTCCCAGAGCGGGTAGATCGCGTCGATCGGGTACGGCCCCGGCAGCGCCGTGTTGCCTCCCGACGTGCTGGCCCGGTCGAAGGTCAGCGTGCCGTTCGTCGTCACGCACACGCCGTCCCAGGCCGTGTCGTAGAACGGGAACAGGAAGCTGCTGTCGAACCACAGCACGCCGCAGAGGTCGTCGCCGCGCCACCCGGACTCCTCGGTGCCCTGACGGTAGAGCCCGTCGGTCACCTTCATCGTGTACGAGCGACCGGCGGGAGCCACCGGCACCGGGCCCGGCTCCGGCTGCTCGGGTTGGGGCTCCGGCTCCGCCTGCTCCGCGCGCGGGTCGAGCGTCACCCGCAGCGCGGCGATGGTTGGCGGCTTCAGCCCCTTCGAACCCCGCAGTTCCACGGTCAGCGGACCGCCCTCGTGCTTCACCACAGCGTTGCGCCAGTCGGCGGCGTTCGGCCCCACGGCCGCCGCCGGGTCGTACGCGTACTCCGCAAGCGTTCCGTCCACGACGACGTCGAACACCCGCTTGCCCTTGGCCACCTTGTCGATCTCGGCGAACCCGAGGTCGATCGCGTAGGTGCCCTTTGGCGCGTCGGGGAAGCGGTAGAACAACTGCTTCTCCGTCGTGGTGCGCTGCGACTGGAACAGGGAGTCGTCGGTCGTACCGTCGATCCCGGCCTTCGTGGACGCGACCTTCGTCTTCCCCTCGTAGCCCCACGCCGTCTTGCCGGCGGCCTGGTCCGCCGACCAGGTGAAGCCGGAGCCGTCGGTGAACTTCGCGCCGCCGGCGTTGACGCCGACCTGGTACTTCGTGGTCGTGAGCGTCACCGGGACGTAGGTCTTGGACTGGCGTCCGGAGTCGGACCGCACCACGATGTTCGCGCCGATGACGCCGGGCTTGGCGTCCTTCGACGAGATCGCGACGTTGACGGTGGTCGACTCGCCCGGGGCGAGGGTGCCGCCGGTCGAGGAGAGCGTCAGCCACGGCAGGTCGGTGACCAGGTCGTCCTCGACGTCGACGAGCACGACGTCATCGGCGATCTGGTCCGCCGCCCACAGCGCCCCGGTCGCGTCGGTTTCGAGACCGCCGCCCTGGCCCACCTTCTGGCCCGGGAACCACCACGCGTTCACCAACGAGCAGTCGTCGGGGTCGACCTGCAGCAGGCGGGTGGGCCGGTTCGAGGTGAGGTCGGTGTACCAGATGGTGTCGGACGCCTGGTTGTAGGCAAGGCCCATCACCTCGGGCAACGGCGGGGCGCAGAAGGACAGCAACGCACCCGGCTTGTCGTGCGACGTCCCGGCGACGGTGCCGATCATGCCGTTCGCCCGGCCGCCGACGTAGAACACGTCCGCCTTCGGGTTGTAGGCGAGACCGGTCAGCTGCAGCGTGGACCAGTCACCCTTGATCTGCCGGGTCTCCTTCCCGGTACTGCGGTCGAAGCAGTGGATGTAGCTGGCCGGGCTGTCCTCCATCTGGCACATGTCACCGGTCTTGGTGTCCAGCGCCATGTCGAACGCCCGGTACGAGGGGTTCCACGACGCGTCGAAGACCTTTCCGGTCGGCTTGCCCGTCACCGTGTAGGCGGTGTTGGTCCGCTTGTTGTAGTCGTGGACCCAGACGTCGCCGTCGTACCCGATGCCGGAGGGCTCCTTCTCCGCGATCGTGCCGGGGATGGCGATGCGGGTGAGCACGTCACCGCCGGCGGTCGGGCCGACAGTGGCGGCGGCCTGTGCTGCCGCGGCGCTCGCCGTCGCCGCCTTGCCGTCGACGTTCGACGGCTTCATGCCGCTCGCACCGGCCTTCCACGCGGTGAGGTCGATCGTGCTGGCCGCACCCTTGCCGATGCGCCCGGTGGCACCGGCGGCGTCCAGCTCGGGGTGGCGCGCGGCCTCACCCAGGGTGTACGTCAGGGGGGCGGAGCCGTTGTTGGTGAGCGTCAGCGAGCCCGCACCGTTCTGGTCGGTGCCCAGCAGCGCGTCGAGTCCGTCGGCCTTCAGACCGGCGACACCCGTGGTCAGACGCGCATCGATCGTGGCGCTCGCGTAGAGCTTGTCGAGGGCGAAGGGGTACGCCGCGGTGGTGTAGTTCGGCGCGTCGACAGTCATCCTGTAGTCGCCGACCGGAAGCTGGCGGTGCACGACGCCCGTCGCGTTTGTCGTGACAGTCTCGACGAGCCCCACCTTGTTCGTGAACGAGACCTTGGCCCCGGCCACCGGCAGCCCGTCGTTCTGGTCGACGACAGTCGCGTCGAGGTACCCGAAGTCAGGCATGTCGTAGCTGACGATCATCCCGTCGCGCAGCACCGGGGCACTCTCGGAGAACCGGATGCCGTCGACGCCGGCCCAGCCCTGGATGCCGGTGACGGCGTGGGCGCCGGCGGTCACCGGGTCGTCGGACCCGATGCCGTCGCCGTACCCGAAGATCACCGTGCCGGAGCGGGTGAGCGTGGCCGAGAAGCTGACCGGCTCGGTGTACTCCGACCGGTCCGGATAGGCCCAGAGCTTGGCGTGGCGGTACTCGACGACGAACGCGTCCTCGCCGTTGACCTTTGTCGCCGCTGTGAAGACTCCACCGCCGGGGGCGAACTCGACTGGCGTCTGGACGTAGAACGGGAAGATGCCCGCACCGCCGCTGCCGGGTCCGGTGCTGGTGTCCGGCGAGATCACACCGCGTAGGCCGATGCCCAGGGTGTCGTGGCTGCCGTTGTAGAGCGCGATCGGGAACGGCAGCTTCACCGTCGCCCACACGCCGCTGGTGAACGCTACCGGGTCGGTGCCGCGCAGGTACTCGCCGTCGGAGACGGCGCAGCTGTAGCCGCCCTTGTCGACGACGAGCCCGACGGGGATCTCCGGCGACTCGTTCTGCGCGCCGACGGTAAGCGGCACGGTCTTCGGCGAGAAGCAGGCGTTGGGCTTGACGTTCAGCTTGTACCCGCCCTCCGGCACAGCGGTGATCGTGAACGCGCCGTTGGCGTCCGTGCGTACCGGCTTCAACGGGGTGCTCATGACGCTGACGTCAGCGTTCCCGACCGGCTGCTTCTTGTCGTCGATGACCCTGCCGCTGATGTCGTGCCTGGCGGCGGCCGTGAGCGGCAGCTTGACCGAGGTGTCCTGGCCCAGGGTGACTGTGACGTTGGCGGTCGCGGTCAGGTAGCCGAAGACCTTGGTGCTGAGCTGGTAGTCGCCGACCGGAAGGTTCGTGGTGAACCGGCCGTCCTTGTCGGTGCCGATCGACCGGCTGAACGGTCCGCTGATCGTCACCTCGGCAGCGGGGACCGGCGCGCCGTCGGCGGTGACCACACCGGTCAGGGTGCCGCCCGTGCGGGGCGCGAGCTCGAGCAGGCGAACGAGGTCGAGCCGCCCTTCGCCGTACTTGTTGTTGACCTCGGCGGTGCCCCCGCACTCGGTGTCGTCGACGTCGACGGCCGACTCGGCGAGCAGCCGGCGGGTCTCCTCGACCCGACCGATCAAGGTCGGGTCGTAGCTCCACAGCGCCGCGACGGCACCGGCGACGTGGGGTGACGCCATCGACGTGCCGGACATCTCGGTGTAGCTGTTACCCGGGTAGGACGAACGGACGCCGTCGCCCGGAGCGGAGATCTCGGGCTTGATCCGGCCACCCTCACCCTCGCCCTTGCGGGAGAACGGCGCGAGCGTGCCGTCCGACGCGTACGCGCCGACGGAGTAGGCACCCTCGGCGGAGCCGGGCGAGGAGACGGTGTCGCAGTCCGCGTACGGCGTGGTGTTGCCCGACGACCAGACGCTGAAGATGCCCGCGGCGGTCCAGGCCTCGTCGACGGCCTGGAAGAAGTCGTTGAAGCTGTGCTCCTCCGTCTGGCCCCAGGAGTTGTTGATGATGTGGGGGCGCTTGGACGGGTCAGGGTTGTTTCCCTGGACGTCGGTCGGGGCGAGCAGCCACCAGCCGGACCGCAGCAGCGACTCGACGCCGCTGTTGTCGCAGCAGCCGTTCGTCGCGATCCACTGCGCGTCCGGGGCGACACCTACGTGGTCGGTGCCGTCCGCGCCGACCATGGTGCCCATGGTGTGCGTGCCGTGGCCGTTGTCGTCGCACGGTGCGCCAGCGCACGCGCCCCGGGTGGCCATCCAGTTGTAGTTGTGGTCGACGGTGCCGTCGGGTTTCGTGCCGCGGTACTGGTGGATCAGTGCGGGGTGGTCGAACTGGACGCCCGAGTCGAGGTTGGACACGGTGATGCCCGCACCGGTGGCGCCCATGGCCCACGCCTGCGGGGCGTGGATGGCGTCCAGCCCCCACGTGGTGGTGTCCGCCTGGACGCCGGCCTTCGGGGCGGCGGGGCGGGCCGCCTGGTCGGCGGGGACCTTCTCCTCGACGGGCTCGACCAGCGCGACCTGCGGCGTCGCGTGGATCTCGGCGACCTGCACCTTCGCGGCCACCCGCAGGGCGAGCTTCTCGTTGCCCCCCTTGACGAGCACGGCGTTGGCGATCGGGTAGGAGGTGTATGTGACCCCGGCCCGGTCAAGGTCGGTGGAGACGGACGCCAGGGAGTCCTTCGCCGCCGCGGCCAGCGCGTCGTAGACGAACTGACCGCGCGCGGCCCAGTCGGTGATCTTCTTCGTCGGTTCGAGGTCGGCCTTGGCGTCGAACGTGATCCAGAAGTCGGACTCCGGCGACGTGCGGAAGCGGTCCTTCAGGTTCGAGGCGATCTTGTTGGCGGCGGCGCTCGGATCCGGTTCGGCGGCGGCGGCCGGTGGCGCCTGGATCAGGCTCAGGCCTACCACTGTGGCCAGCGAAGCCGCGAGGGCTTTGAGTCTCATGAGAATCCTTCGACCTACAGGGGTTGATAGGGGTCGTGGTTCTGGTGGTCGTCGGCACCGTCACCACCGTCGGGGTCACCGGGGGCGGGGGCGCTGACGGGCGGCTCGCGGGGCAGCTGGCGGGGTGGCGGGTGTTCGATGGCGGCGGCGTCGTCACGCACGACGTGTCGCTCAGGCACGTATCGCCCACTGGCTATGGATCATCAAGCCATGCTCGGGGTGGCGCAGTCCCCGTCGCTATCCAGCGGATACGTCAATTTTCACGACGAGCCGTGCAGAGAGTCCTCTTCCGCGAACACGCCGGCCTCCACCGCCTTGACCGCGAGCGCGGTCCGGGAGGTCACCTTCAACTTGCGCATCGCCGCCCGCAACTGCTGATCCACTGTGGCCGGTGACTTGGCCAGGATCCGGCTGATCTCCCGGTTGGTCTTGCCGGCGACAACCAGCTGGACCACGTCGAGCTCACGCGGCGAGAGCTGGTCGCCGTACCCTCGTCGGCCGCCGCGCCACAGTCGCGGGACCTCGGCCCCGTGTTCGCGCAGCCGCTGTGCGACCCGGTCCGCGTCACCACGGGCACCGAGCCTGAACAACTGCTCGTACTGTGCGGCAAGCAGCTCTCGGCCGTGGTCGATCCGGCCCAGCGCGATGAGCGCCTCGGCTTGCCGCTCCCGGGCCAGCATGGCGTCGTAGGGACGCGGCAACGCGCTCCAGGCGCGCGCCGCCCGATCGTAGGCCGCCGCCGCGCGGGCGTGGTCTCCGTTCGCGGCGAGCAGCAGGGCACGGCAGACCGCGAGCGCGGCACGGGATGCGGGCGCCGTACGGCCACGCAGCCCTCGGGCGAGCTGCTCGCCGAGGCGGGTCGCGCTCTTGACGTCACCCGCGGCGAGGTGGGCCTCGATCTGGGCGGGGACGAGGTCGGTCGCCCAGATCCAGATGCCCTTTCGCCGGATGGTGTCCATCGGCTCGTTCGTGATCTGCAGCGCCCGGCCGCTGTTTCCGTCCGCCAGCCACAGTCTGGCCAGCGCGGCGGCCGCCTCCATCGTGTCGTCGGCCGCGCCGAGACGGGTGGACTCCTCAAGGACCAGGCGGAACTGCTCCTCCGCTGCGCGCCGCCGTCCGGCCGCGGCCGCCAGCCGGGCCGCGAGCCGGATGCTGCCGAGGTAGTGCGCCGGCCGGTCCCGGTCGGCGTCGGCGAGTGCCGCGCTCTGCTCGGCGCGACCCTCCCACCGTCCGGTGAGCCACGCCAGGTTGGCCTGTTCGAGTCGCACGTTGTGGTGCAACCGGGACGCCTGCTCGGTCTCGGCAAGGTGCATGGCCACGGCGAGGTGTCGGTCCGCGTCGGCGTACCGGCCCCAGATCACCGCGCCGGTGCCGACGTTCGCGTGGATGCGGGCCACGTCGAGGCGCTCCGCCGAGGTCGCGCCGTCGATGGGCAGGCCGGCGACGACGTCCCAGGCCTCCTCTTCGCCGAGCATGAGCAACGCGGCGGCCCGGTTACCGGCGAGGTTCAGCCGCTCCGCCGGAGAGTCGAACGCGGTGGTGAGCTCAGCGGCCCGATCCAGCCAACGCCGATGGGTCGACGCCGGCCACGGTCCCGCGTACGCCCAGCCGAGGTAGGTCATCGCCCGAGCCGCCTCGACCGGGTCATGGTCGAGGTTCGCCACCGCCTGCTCGAGCTCGCCGAGCGCGGCCTGCGCCTGCCCCGCGGTGATCAGGAGCCGACCGAGGGGGTTGCGGATCTCGGCCTGCTGCCGGGCGGAGAGACCGGGGGTGTCGAGCACCGAGCGCAGCGTACGGATCACCCGGTGGTGGACCTGATCGACCCGTTCTCGACGGCCCAGTGCGGCCACTCCGGCGATGCGCGCTATCCGGGCCCGATCCGCCGGCGGCAGCACCGCCCGCGACATCAGGTCGACGAGCGTGTCGACCGCCCTGGTGTGGTCACCCGACGCCATCGCCAGCTCGGCACCCTGCTCGGCGTACCGCGCCCAGGACCGCGTCTCGCCCGCCTCACGGAAGTGCTGGGCAAGGCGTGCGACGGGCGGCGGGTGGATGTCCTCCAGGGCCCGGCCGGCCAGCAGGTGGAACTGTCTGCGTTCGGTCAACGGGATCGCCTCGTAGACGGCGGTGGCGGCCAGCACGTGCCGGAATCGCCACCGACCGCGGTCGTCCGCGTCCAGGACGCCGGCGTCCGCCGCTTCCGAGATGCCGCCGCGACACTCGGCGGGTGACAGACCCGCGGTCACCGCGATGGTGGCCACCGACGACCGCTCAGCCAACGTGGCGGCGGCCCGCAACACCTGCTGTGCCGGCGGGGACAGTCGGCCCACCCGCTCCCGGGTGGAGTCGCGCACGGTTGGCGGCACCCGCAGCTCGCGCAGCTTCAGCCGGACCCACTGCCCGTCGCGGAAGACGAGGTCGGCGCGGTCGCACATGAGGCGAACCGACTCCTCAAGCACCAGCGGAACGCCGCCGGTCCGCTCGTGCATGAACGTCGCGAACTCCTGCGATATCTGGTTGCCGGCCAACATCGACGACATCAACGCCGCCGTGTCGTCGGGTCGCATCGGCGCCAGGGCGATCCGCAGCTGGGTCACGCCGGCCGGCAACCGGGACGTCAACCGCAGCAACAGCGACCCGTCGTCCACCTCCTCGGGCCGATAGGAGACCACCAGGCTCGGCCCGTCGGTGTGCTGCCGGGAGGAGACGAACAGCAGGAACTCCAACGTCATCTCGTCGGCCCAGTGGGCGTCCTCGAGCACGAGGACGTCGACCCGAAGCGCCCGCAGCAGCTCGTCAAGGGCCCGGAACAGGCGGTGCCGCGCCGCCTTGGCGTCGTCCAGGGCCTGGAGCGCGGGCGGCAGGTCCGCGGACCATTCGGGGAACAGGGGCCGTAACGCGCCAGCGAGGGCGGTGAGCGGCAGTCGCGACACCGGGCTGTCGATCCCACGGAACGCGTCGACGATCGGCCCCAGGGTCAGCGACTCGCGCAGCGGTGGGCACACCGAGACCAGTGCGGTGCGCCGGTCCGGCGCCGCCAACCACTCCCGCAGCAGTCGGCTCTTGCCGATCCCCGCCTCGCCCTCCACGAGCACGATCGCCGGTGGCCGGGCCACCGCGCCCCGGAGCGCTGCCAGTTCCCGATCGCGTCCCACGAAACGCGGCGCAGAGACCGTCGGTGCGGTTCCGGCGTCCTCGGGCGAGGGGTCGAGCATGCGTGATGATCTCGCTTCTCGCTGCTCGGACGCAAGTACCGGCGGCGACCCGGGCTGCCGTCACCCGCAGCCGGAGTGCGCGTCGTCGGCGTGGCCGGCTCGTCGGTGGCGACGACGAGGCGAGCGATCGGCGCGGGCTGGACCCGCTCGGTCCCGACGGTCAGCGGCCGAGCCCGGCGCGGGACTGGGTCATCCCTCAGCAGTGGGTCGGCTGCGTACCACCAGCTCGTCGATCTCCAACCGGCCGACGCGTAGCTCCCGCACCACCGCGCGGCGAATCGCCAGCCGCCCGATGACCAGCGCCCCGACAGCCACGGCCCCGACGGCCAGGGCCCCCACGGCGAGGGCACCGACCGAGGCCGCGCCAGCGGCCCGCGCGCCGGTGGCCACCGCGCCGTCGGCGCGCGTACCTGTCAATCGCATCAGACGTACGTCTCGCTTCATCCCGCCATTGTCCGCGTAGCGGCCGGCGGTCGTGACCCGACCACTGATGTCGACAGCTGCCGGGCCCGTGGCGACCGGAGCAGCGGTCGACGGCTCAGTCGCTCTCGTCCACGAACTTGTAGTAGCTCATCCGGAACCGCTGGAGCAGGGCCCGCATGAAGTCCGGGCCGGACTGCGGCAGCACACGATCCGGGCCGGCCGGCACGCCGTTGTCGTAGAAGTCCCGCGCCAGCGCACCCCACTGCGGGTCGAGGATGTCGAGTGACACCGGCTGACCCGGTTGCCAGCGGAACTCGGCCACCCGCCGGTTGGTGTGCTGGGCGAAGGAATACAACGCCACCCGGGTCGGTGCCTGCTCGGTCATGCCTACCTCCCTGTAGTACAACGGTTTCTCTGGTCGTCGCTGGCGAGCGGAGCACCCGCCTCGCCTCGCCGGTGCTCATGCCGGTCGAGCGACGCGTCGTCAGCTGGCGTCGGGGCCGAGGGGCCGCATCAGCACCGGGTGCCCCCGCCCCGAGCTGACGAAGCCGAGCGTGCGGTAGAGCGCGAGGGCCGCCTGGTTGGTGTCACTCACCCGCAGGCGTACCTGATGAAAGCCCGCGGACCGGGCCCGCCGGAGCGCGCGGGTGATCATGGCGGTAGCGAGGCCGCGGCGTCGCCAGGGCACTCGGCTGCCCAGACAGTGCAGCACCGCTGTGGATTCCTCGTCGTCGTCGGCGAGCGCGAACAGGAAGCCGGCCACCGGGTTTTCCGCCTCGGCCACCTCCGCGAGCACCAGGCAGGACAGCTCGGGTAGGAACCGGGGGTGCCCGACGGCGTGCGACGGCCAGCTGCGCTGGTCCGGTTGGATGGCGGAAGGGCTGTCGGCGTACGCCTCGTTGTGGGCCAGCCGCGCCAGCTCCTGGTAACGCTCCTCGACGGGGCCCGACACCAGGCCGGGCGGCAGCACCTCGACGGGCGGCGGCTCCGACAGCGACAGGACCAACTCCCGCTCGTGCCGGACCAGTTCGAAGCCCTGCCGGATCAGCAGTTCGCGCCCGGTGTGATCGTCCTCGGCGCACCGGGTGCCGAGGACTGCTGCCTGCGCCGTTCCGTGGGTCTGCCGCACCTGCTCCGCCCGCGCGAGGAGCCAGCGCGACAACTCCGCCCGCACGTCGCTCCCGGCATCGGGTCGGACCACATGTGCCAGCCGGATCCGGAGCACGCCGTCGACCACCCCCATTTCCGCGACCTCACCGTAGGCGGCGACATCCCCGTCGTCGTCGCGGCCGACCCGGGTATTCGCCGTGAGGTCCGGCCCGAGGGCCGCCAGTCGTGTGGCCACGTCGTCGGCATGCTGCTCCAGGCCAACGGGTGCGACCGCCTCGACTCGCCGGAACAGGGCAGCCAGCGGCACCGCATCGGTTGGCGCTGCGGAATTCCAAAGCTCGATCATCATCGACGGTGATGGTAGGGGGTGGGCGCCGCGCGCGGGGACCTGTCGCCCGCGCGGAGGGCAGCCCTCCCGCCGGCCGCAGGCAGGTCACTGCGCGGTGTCGCCGCTGCGGAGCCGGTCCAACTCGGCGAGGTACATCGCCTGCATGAGGCCGAAGTGCCGGACCAGCAGCGTGACCTCCTCGGCGCGGTAGCCCCCGATGAGCCGCTCGGCCCGCTCGGCGAACCGCTCGTACGGTCGCCTCAGCTCGGCGATCCGCTCCGGTCGCAGGGTGACGATCACCCGCCGCCGGTCCGCCGGGTCGCGCGTGGCCGTCACGTAGCCCGCCTGCTGGAGCCGGCGGAGCATGCTGGTCACCGCCCCGGTGGTGAGGTTGGTCCGCTCGGCGACCTGCCCCGCGGTGGCGGATCCGACGTCCGTCAGGTAGTCCAGGCACTCCAGGTCGGTCACGGTGAGGCCGAGCCGCTCCGCGATGGCGTACCGGAACACCATGGACAGCCGCGACGTCTCCCGCCCGGCGCGCATGAGGTCGGCGAGCGCGGACGCGCGGGCAGAGTCGTGGGACACGACGGTAATCATGCCTCCGGTACGGTGACCCGGTGCAGCCGAGGTAACACGCGGGTCAGCACCCAGTGCGGTGCCGACGCGCCTCCGGTGAGGCGACGCATCAGCCCGGCGGCGGTGTCGACCGCGCGGAAGGCGTAGGGCACCATCTCGTTCTGGTAGCCGGCGATCGCCTCCTCCACCGGCGTGCCGTTGGCCCGGGCCTCGACCAACCGGTGGCCGAGCAGGGCGGCGTCGCGGAGCGCGGTGTTGCCGCCGTGCGCGCCGAACGGCGGCATGACGTGCACGGCGTCGCCTATCATCGTCGCCCGGGGCACCGTCCACCGGCGCGGGCGGCGGCCGGTGGCGAAGAGGTTGAGCACCGTGGCATCCAGCTCGGCAGTGCCGACCAGCCGCCGGATGACCGGGTGGAAATCCGCACTCATCCGGGAGGCCAGTCTCCACAGCGCCAAGAGGTCCCCGCGCACGCCGACGGGCACCTCCTCCTGCCGGAGCAAAAGACCCCACATGACGTAGTCGTAGCCGCTGGGCGCGTAGCTGCCCGGTGCCAGGCGCGCGAACGCCTCCGGCGGGCTCTCGCCGAACCGCATGGACGTGAAGAAGAAGGCGCGACCCGGCCGGTCGGCGATGGCCAGGACCCCGCTGGTGCGCAGCGCGTCCGGGATCATGCTCATGCCGTTGCGCCACAGCGGCGACCGGCCGTAGATGCCCGCCATCGAGGTGTTCGCCGGGTCCGCGTCCGGCATGAGCTGGGCGCGCAGCGCCGAGCCGACTCCGTCCGCGCCCACGACGACGGTTGCCGCGGCGGAGCCGCCGTCGGAGAACCGCAGCCGTAGTCCTGCCGGGCCGCCGCTGTCCACCGCCACCGCGTCCTTGCCGTAGTGGATGCGTCCGTCCAACCCGGACAACAGGATCGAGCGCAGGGTGAGCCGGTCGACCTGGCGGGTCGCGTGCGGCTCGTCCTTGAAGGTGATGGTGAACGCGTCGCGCAGTCGACTGTCGGTGAAGCGCAGGTGCCCGCCGGGCTCGTCGCCGGTGGTGAGCGCCAGGTTGTACAGCTGGCGGGGCAGGCTCTCCCGCAGCGCCGCCAAGCCGTACCGGTCGAGGATGATCCGGTAGCCCTGCCGTCGGACGAAGGGGCTCGGGTCCCGCTCGTAGACGTGCACGTCGATGCCGGCGCGGATCAGGTACTGGGCGAGGCAGAGCCCGGAGAGGCCGGCGCCGGCGATTGCCACCGAGAAGTCAGTCGATGTGCCCATGGGAATTATCTTAATGACTAAGATGAATTGGGCAAGACCACCAGCCGAGACGCTGGCGCGCTCCACGTGGCTCCGGGCCCGGAGCCGGTGGCTCCGGGCCCGGGTCAGCGTCCCGAGGCAGCGGGTGGGTACCTGTCGCCGATCAGGGGCTGGTGCAGGAGAGGCTGCCGGGGGCGGCGTTGCTGCTGCCGTTGACCAGGAAGCCGAAGGTGGTCGAGGCGTTCGCGCCGAGAGATCCGTTGTAGTCGGCGTTACGAACGCTCACCGTCCCGCTGGTGCCGGTGTTGATGCCGTTCCAGACGTTGGCGATGGTCTGCCCACTTGCCAACGTCATCCGTACCGTCCAGCCGCTGAGCGTGGCGGACCCGTTGTTGGCCACGGTGACCTCGCCCTGGAAGCCCCCGCCCCAGTAGTTCACCATGCGGTACGTCGCGCTACAGGCACCCGTCGGCGGCGGGGTCGTCGGCGGCGGAGTGGTCGGGGGAGGGGTGGTCGGCGGCGGAGTGGTCGGCGGCGGAGTGGTCGGCGGAGGCGTCGTCGGCGGCGGGGTCGTCGGCTGGGTGCCGGGCACCGTGGTGGAGGCGGCGTTGAGAGCGTTGAGGACTGCGGTGTACGCCGCCTTCGGGTTGCTGTTGCGGTCGAACAGCAGCGGACTCTCGTTGCCCCGCCAGGAGTCGCTGTCCCGGATCCCCCACGTGGTGATCCCGACGCAGCGGGGAACGTTCATGCAGGCCTGGGTCAGGCCCTGGTACTGGCTGGTCGAGGCGTTCGTGACGTCGGCCTCGGTCAACGCCACGTCAACCCCGAGCTCCGCGAAGCTCGACAGCGTCTGCTGGAAGTTGCCCGGCAGTGAACTGCCACCGGTGAAGTGGGTCTGGAGACCGACGCAGTCGATCGGGACGCCGCGGGCCTTGAAGTCCCGGATCATGTTGTAGACGCCCTGCGTCTTGCCGTAGGTCCAGTTCTCGATGTTGTAGTCGTTGTAGCACAGCTTCACGCTCGGGTCCGCCGCGCGTGCGGTCCGGAACGCCACCTCGATCCAGTCGTTCCCGGTGGACTGCAGGTTCGATGAGCGTCGGCTGCCGTTCTCGGCGAAGGCCTCGTTCACCACGTCCCAGTAGGCGAACTTGCCCTTGTAGTGCGCCATGACGCCGTTGATGTGGCTGATCATCGCGGTCCGCAGGGCGCTGCCGCCGAGGCTCCCCCAGAATCTCGGCTGCTGGGCGTGCCAGGCCAGGGTGTGGCCCCGGAACCGCATGCCGTGCTGGGTGGCCCAGTTGTAGATCGCGTCGCCGTTACGGAAGTCGAACTGACCGGGGTTGGGTTCGGTCGCGTCGGGCTTCATCTCGTTGACGGCGGTCATCATGTCGAACTCGCGGTCGGCGATGGCCAGGAAGCCCGAGTCGTTGAGACGGTCCGCCCCCATGGCAGCACCGAAGTACCGGCCACTGCGCTCAGCGGCGGCCTGGAGCGTGGTGCCGGGCGGGCCACTGAGATCGGCTCGGGCGAAGGGTGCCATGGCCATCGAGGCCACGACGACCGCCAGGGCGCAGGCCCCGCCCAGCAGGAGCCGGGTGGCACCCCTGGTGCGGTGTTTCGGTCGAGCGGGTACGTCGTTCATCTGCGTTTCTCCTCGGTGTGACCACCGGCCGCTGCCCGGATCGCCCGGTGGATGAAATGCACAGGCGTCGTACGCCCGTGCGGAGTGACCCTGCCCTGCCGCGATGCTATATCGAATCAATTCGATTTGCGTGTCCAGTCGCCGATCGTGTCGACGCGTCGGCCGTCGATCGTGATGTCGACGCGATCGCCGCAGGGTGGCGATGCGGGGTCTCAGCGAATTCCGAGAGCCGACTCCAGGGCGGTGGCCTGCACGATCGGCGCGACCCGGTGGACGACGACGTCGTAGGCGCCCAGCGACGTCGGCGGGGAGTCCAGGCCGAATCCATTGACGTTCTCCGTCGACCCGGTCGACCGAACAGCCACTGAGGCCAGCAGAGTGCAAGCACAAACATCAGACGTGTCGACTGCGGTCCGGGCCATGGGCCGCAGGGTCCCGGGCCGGGAGTCCCGGGCTCGGGAGTCCATCGGCCGTGCCGGCTTCGGTCACCGCGGACCTACGTTCGAAAGGACGGAACGGCGGAGGGCGGAAGCATGATCGGGACCTTGGTTGAGAACGGTCTCAAGGCGTTGGCCAGCTACGACTCCTACGGCCAGGAACAGATCGACGAGATCGTGAAGAAGGCGTCGGTGGCCGCGCTCAGCCGGCACGCCGAACTCGCCATGCTGGCGGTCGAGGAGACCGGCCGCGGCGTGTTCGAGGACAAGGCGGTGAAGAACATCTTCGCCTGCGAGCACGTCACCAACCACATGGCCGACATCCGTACGGTCGGGGTGATCGCCCAGGACGACATCACCGGGATCACCCAGATCGCCGAGCCGGTCGGGGTGGTGGCCGCGGTGACGCCGGTGACCAACCCGACCTCGACCACCATCTTCAAGGCGCTGCTGGCCCTCAAGACCCGCAACCCGGTGATCTTCGCCTTCCACCCGTCGGCGCAACGCTGCAGCGCGGAAGCGGCCCGGACGGTCCGCGACGCCGCCGTCGCCGCCGGCGCCCCGGAACACTGCGTCCAGTGGATCGAGGAACCGTCGGTGGCCGCGACGAACGAACTGATGCAGCATCCCGGTGTCTCGGTGGTCCTGGCGACCGGCGGCAACGCGATGGTCCGCGCCGCCTACTCCACCGGCAAACCCGCGCTCGGCGTCGGCGCCGGCAACGTCCCCGCCTACCTCGAGGCTTCGGCCGACGTGGCCCGCGCGGTCAACGACGTGGTGCTGTCCAAGTCGTTCGACAACGGCATGATCTGCGCCTCCGAGCAGGCAGTCATCATCGACGACGCGATCCGGCCGGCCGCTGTCGCCGAGTTCCGGCGACTGCACGCCCACGTCGCGACGCCGGAGGAGAAGGCGCTGCTGGAGAAACTGCTCTTCGGCTCCGGGAAGCTCAACCCCGACGTGGTCGGGCAGCCGGCGACCTGGATCGCCGAACACGCCGGTTTTCCGGTAGCCCCGGACACGTCGATCATCCTGGCCCCGGTGGACCGGGTCGGCCCGGCCGAACCGCTGACCGGGGAGAAGCTCTGCCCGGTGCTCGCCCTGCTGCCCGCCACCGGTCCCGACCAGGCGTTCGGGTACGCCGAGCAGATGGTCGAGTTCGACGGTCTGGGCCACAGCGCCGTCATCCACACGCGGGACGCCGGTCTGGCCGAGGCGTACGGCCGCCGCGTCAAGGCCGTCCGGATCATCTGGAACGCACCGGCCTCGCAGGGCGGCATCGGCGACATGTACAACGCCTTCCTGCCGTCGCTGACGCTGGGCTGTGGCAGCTATGGCCACAACTCGGTGTCGCACAACGTGACCGCGGTCGACCTCATCAACATCAAGCGGGTCGCCCGGCGGACGAACAATCTGCAGTGGTTCAAGGTTCCCCCGAAGATCTACTTCGAGCCGAACGCGATCCGCTACCTCGCCGACATGCCCGACGTGCACCGGGTCACGGTGGTCACCGACCACACCATGACCAAGCTGGGGTACGTGGACCGTGTGCTGTCCGTGCTGCACCGCCGGCGTGAGCAGGTGGCTCTGCAGATCATCGACGACGTCGAACCGGAGCCCAGCGTACGCACCGTCGACCGGGGCGCCGAGGTCATGCGTTCGTTCCGCCCGGACACCATCATCGCGCTCGGCGGAGGTTCGGCGATGGACGCCGCCAAGGTCATGTGGCTGCGCTACGAGCACCCGGAGGTGGTCTTCGCCGATCTGCGGGAGAAGTTCTTCGACATCCGCAAACGCGCCTTCAAGTTCCCCACCCTCGGTGCCCTGGCCCAACTCGTGTGCATCCCGACCACCTCCGGCACCGGGGCCGAGGTCACCCCGTTCGCCGTCATCACCGATACCGCGTCCGGAAAGAAGTACCCGCTCGCCGACTACGCCCTCACGCCGAGCGTGGCGATCGTCGACCCGGTCCTGGCCGCCGACCTGCCGGCGGTGGTCACGGCGGACAGCGGCTTCGACGCGCTCACCCACGCGATCGAGTCGTACGTGTCCGTCTACGCCAGCGACTTCACCGACGGTCTGGCCCTGCACGCCATCCGGCTCATCTTCGGCAACCTCGCGCGGGCCGTACATCAGGGTGCCGCGGACCCGGTGGCCCGCGAGAAGATGCACAACGCCGGGACGATCGCCGGCATGGCGTTCGGCAGCGCCTTCCTCGGCATCGTGCACGCCATGTCGCACACCCTGGGGGCGACCTTCCACGTCGCACACGGGCGCACCAACGCGATCCTGCTCCCGCACGTGATCCGCTACAACGGCACCGTGCCGAGCAAGCTCACCGGCTGGCCGAAGTACGAGGCCTACCGGGCGCCGCAACGCTTCGCCGACATCGCCCGCACCCTCGGGCTGCCCGCGGCGACCGACGCCGAAGCGGTCGAAGCTCTGGCGACGGCGATCGAGCGCCTGCGCGACGAGGTCGGCATCGAACCGTCGTTCGCGGCCATCGGCGTGGACGAGCGGGCCTTCCTCGCGGCGCTGCCGCAACAGGCACTGAACGCCTACGAGGACCAGTGCGCGCCGGCCAATCCCCGGATGCCGATGCTCGACGACATGCAGCAACTGATGCGCGCCGCGTACTTCGGACCGGCGACCGCCGGCTGACCCGGCCGGGAGGGCCACTTCGCTCAGGAAGGAGAAGGCCATGAAGGGAACAGTGCTCCAACGGTCGCTCACGTGGGGAGCCACCGCAGCCGAGGTGCGGGCCACGCTGCCCGGCGACGAGTTCCTCCCCGAGCCGGACATCGTCTCCACCCGGGCAGTCACCATCGACGCGCCACCCGAGGCGGTCTGGCCCTGGCTCGTGCAGATGGGCAGCGGTCGCGGTGGCGCCTACACCTACGACTGGATCGAGAACCTGTTCGGGCTCGACATGCACAGCGCCGACGAGATTCTCCCGCAGTTCCAGCACCTCGCCGGCGGCGACGAACTACCGCTCGGCAGGAACGGGCCGGCCATGCGGGTCGAGGTCCTCGACCCGGAGCGGACGCTGGTGTTCCGGTCCGTCGACGGCACCTGGGTGTGGGGCTTCCACCTGCGGCGGGACGGGGCGGGCACCCGGCTGATCAGCCGTAACCGGATCGCCCTGGCGCTCCGCGCGGGGCCAGGTCGGACCGCGTACCGCCTGGTGATGGAACCGGGCAGTCTGATCATGGAGCGTCGGATGCTGTTGGGTGTCAAGCAGCGCGCGGAAGGCGCGTCATGAACGTGCTCGCCCGGTGCGTGGCAGCGGCAACGCTCGCGCCTTCGCTGCACAACAGCCAGCCCTGGCGCTTCCGGGTCACCGGCCGGGACGTGCGGGTGTACGCGGACCGCAGCCGCCAACTCGACGCACTGGACGCGTCCGGGCGCGAACTCCTGATCAGTGTCGGTGCGGCCCTGTTCACCCTGCGGCTGGCTCTGCGGGCGCAGGGATGGCGGACGACGTACGTCGTCTTCCCGGAACCGGACTCGCCCGACCTGGTGGCCCGGGTGCTGCTCGACCGTGAGGAACCGCCGCCGGAAACCGTGACGACGCTGGCCGAAGCGATCGCACGGCGGCACACCAACCGCTGGCCGTTCGCGGACTCGGTGGTGTCCGCCGACGCGATCGAGGAGCTGAGACTGGCCGCCGCGGACCAGGGCGCGGCACTCACGATCGCCGGCCCGGTCACCCGCGGCGCAATCCTCGGGCTCGGGCAACAGGCCGAGCGCCAGCAGCGCGAGAGGGGCCGCTACCGGGCCGAGCTGAGCCGTTGGACGAGGCCCACGCCGGGCCGCCACGATGGCGTCCCACCGGCCGCCATCGGGCCGTGGGACGCCCTCGAACGGATGCCGATCCGGGACTTCGGCCTCGTCCACCCGCAACCCTGGCGGACGAATGAGCTCTTCGAGGCGCACCCGACAATCGCCGTGCTCGCGACGCTCGGTGACGACCCGGATGACTGGGTCCGCGCTGGCCAGGCGTTGCAGCACGTCCTGCTGGTGGCCACCCGGCTGCGGTTGGCCACCACACCCATCAGCCAACCGGTCGAGGTTCCGGCAATCCGCGAACTGCTCACCGACACCGCCGCCGGCCGTTGGGCACAGATGATCATCCGGATCGGATACGGACCGCAGGCCGCTGTCACACCACGCCGCCCACTGTCCGAGGTCCTGAAGGAGGGCCAGCAATGATCAACCCACGATCCTGGCGGACCCGGATGTACCGGGACGGTCGGCCCGGCCGCCTGGCCCGGGTGCTCAACCGGATCGCCGCGGCCCTGCACAGCAGCGGATTCCTGGCCCCGTCGGCCTGGGTGACTCTGGAGGTGGTGGGCCGCAGGAGCGGACGGACGGTGGCCCTCCCGTTGGTGCTGGCCACTCATGACGGGCGGCGCTACCTGGTCTCGATGCTCGGACGCCGAGCCAACTGGGTGGCCAATGTCCGGGCCGCCGACGGTGCGGCCACCCTGCGGCACGGCCGGCGGGAGGCGGTCCGGCTGGTCGAGGTCGACGTGGCGGAACGTGCGCCCATCCTGCGCGGATATCTCGCCAAGGCACCGGGTGCCCGGGCGCACTTCCCGATCGATCGGCATTCCTCACTCGATCAGTTCGCGGCGATAGCGCCGCAGTACCCGGTATTCCTGATCACACCGGCAGCGCCCTGAGGTCCCGGCTCCGCGGGTCGAAGGTCCTCCGGCTTGCGGCTTGCGGCCCCGGGTGGCCGACCTCGGCTGCACCTAACGTGGGTCCTGACAACGACGAGATCTGTGAAAGGACAATCGTGACCGCGGTCGTATCCGAACTCCGTACGCTCGCCGAGCTCGACGACACCGAACTCGCTCGTCTGGACGCGTGGTGGCGGGCGAACAACTACCTGACCATCGGACAGATCTATCTGCAGGGCAACCCGCTGCTGCGCGAACCCCTGTCGGCTGAGCACATCAAGCCGCGCCTGCTCGGTCACTGGGGCACCAGCCCGGGCCTGTCGCTGATCTACGCGCACGTCTCCCGGTTGATCCGGCACACCGGTCAGCAGGCGATCTACCTGGCCGGTCCGGGTCACGGCGGTCCGGCGCTGGTGGCCGCCGGCTACCTGGAAGGCACCTACAGCGAGGTCTACCCGGACGTCAGCCAGGACGAGGCCGGGATGCTACGGCTGTTCCGGCAGTTCTCCAGCCCGGGCGGTATCCCGTCGCACGTGTCGGTGACCACCCCCGGCTCCATCCACGAGGGCGGCGAGCTGGGCTACGTCCTGGTCCACGCGTTCGGCGCGGTCATGGACAACCCGGACCTTCTGGCCATCGCGGTCGTCGGCGACGGTGAGGCCGAGACCGGGCCCCTCGAGGGCTCCTGGAAGGGCGTGTCCTTCCTCAACCCCGAACGCGACGGCGCGGTCCTGCCGATCCTGCACCTCAACGACGCGAAGATCTCCGGTCCCACCGTGCTGGGGCGCAAGGACCCCGAGGAGGTACGCGCCCTGCTGCGCGGCCACGGTTACGACGTCATCGAGGTCGAGGGCTCCGACCTGCCCGGCATGCACCACCGCTTCGCCGCCGCCCTCGCCACCGCCTGGACGAGGATCCGCGACATCCAGACCGCCGCCCGTGAAGGCTCCTGGGACGGCGCCCGCCCGACCTGGCCGCTGATCGTCCTGCGCTCGCCGAAGGGCTGGACCGGGCCGGACTCCGTCGACGGGATCACCGTCACCGGCACGTGGCGGTCCCACCAGGTGCCGCTGTCCGGCGTCAAGGACAACCCGGAACATCTCGCGCTGCTCGAGCGCTGGCTCAAGTCGTACCGTCCGGAAGAGCTGTTCGATTCCGCCGGCGCGCCCGTGGCGGCCGTGCGGGACCAGGCTCCTGACGGCGACCTGCGGATGAGTGCCAGCCCGCACGCCAACGGCGGGGTGCTGACCCGGGATCTGGACCTGCCGGACTTCCGGGCCTACGCGATCGACGTGCCCCGGCCCGCGCAGCAGCGGGCCGAGTCGACGCGCAAGCTGGGCGAGATGATGCGCGACATCTACACCCGCAACGCCGACCGGTTCCGGTTGTTCTGCCCGGACGAGACCAACAGCAACCGGCTCGGCGGCGTCTTCGAGGTCTCCGACCGCGCCTTCATGGAGCGGGTGACGCCGGACGACGTCGCGATCAGCCGCGACGGCCGGGTCATGGAGGTGCTCAGCGAGCACAACTGCCACGGTTGGCTGGAGGGTTACAACCTGACCGGCCGGCACGGCATGTTCGCCACCTACGAGGCGTTCGCCATGGTCAGCGCCTCGCAGACAGTGCAGCACGGCAAGTGGTTGCAGGAGGCCAAGAACCTGCCGTGGCGCGAGAAGGTGCCCAGCCTCAACGTGCTGCTCACCTCGACGGCGTGGCGCAACGACCACAACGGCTTCTCCCACCAGGGGCCGGGCCTGATCCAGGTGGTGCTCACCCAGCGCGGCGACGTCGCCCGGGTCTACCTGCCGCCGGACGCCAACACCCTGCTGTCCGTGGCCGACCACTGCTTCCGGTCGCGGTCGTACATCAACCTGATCGTGATCGACAAGCAGCCGCAGCTGCAGTACCTCTCCATGGACGAGGCGATCGAGCACTGCGCCCGCGGCGCGGGCGTCTGGGACTGGGCCGGCACCGACGACGGCACCAGCGACCCCGACATCGTCCTCGCCTGCGCCGGCGACGTGGTCACCATGGAGACGGTCGCGGCGGCGCAGATCCTGCGCGACCGGCTGCCCGGCCTCAAGGTCCGCGTGGTCAACGTGGTCGACCTGATGGCCCTGGTTCGGCCCAAGGACCACCCGCACGGCATGAGCGAGACCCTGTTCACCGAGCTGTTCACCGACGACGTCGACGTGGTGTTCTCCTTCCACGGCTACCCCGGCGCGATCCACCAGCTCGTCCACGGCCGCCCGGACGCCGACCGGTTCCGCGTCCGCGGCTTCATCGAGCAGGGCACGACCACCACCCCGTTCGACATGACAGTGCGCAACAAGGCATCGCGGTACCACCTCGTGATGGACGCCATCAACAACGCCAAGCGCCTCCCGCGCGGCGCCGCGGACCTCAAGGCGTGGTGCCAGAGCCAGCTCGACCGCCACGAGACGTACGTGGTGGAACACCTGGAGGACATGCCCGAGGTCCGCGACTGGGCCCTCGGCGACTGGGCCGCCCGCGGCTGAGATCGACGGCCCTGATGGGCACACCCGCACCTGGAGGTCCCGGACGGTCCCGACCCGTCCGGGACCTCCGGCCCTTAACCGCTGGTTGTCACTCGGCGAGGCTGGGAGGAGACCAAGGAGGGGCCATGGCCACCACATCCCACGAAGCCTGGCGCGGGTTCCGCGGCACCGGCTGGCGCGAGACGATCGACGTCGGCGGGTTCGTCCACGACAACATCGAGCCGTACACCGGCGGGTCGGAGTTCCTGACCGGGCCGACGCCCCGTACCGAGCGGATCTGGCGGCAGCTGCGGCACATGTTCGTCGAGGAGAGTCGTCGCGGGGTCTACGACGTGGACAACCACACCCCGTCCACGATCAACTCACACGAGCCCGGCTACCTCGACCAGGGTCATGAACTCATCGTGGGCCTACAGACAAGCGCTCCGCTGCGCCGCGCGATCATGCCGAACGGCGGGCTGCGGATGGTGGAGGCCGGTCTCCAGGCGTACGGCTTCACCCTCGACCCGACCGTGCACACGATCTTCAGCCGGTACCGCAAGACACACAACGACGGTGTCTTCGACGCCTACCCGGCCGACGTGAAGGCCGCCCGCCGCTCACACATCATCACCGGGCTGCCGGACGCGTACGGCCGTGGTCGGATCATCGGCGACTACCGGCGCGTCGCGCTGTACGGGGTCGACCGGCTGATCGCCGAGCGCCGGGCCGTCAAGGCGTCGCTCGACGCCCAACTGTCGTCGGAGGACGTGATCCGCGACCGTGAGGAACTTGCCGAGCAGATCCGGGCACTGGGCGAGCTACGAGTCATGGCCAGCCGGTACGGCTGCGACATCTCCGGTCCGGCGAGCACCGGCCGCGAGGCGATCCAGTGGCTGTACTTCGCCTACCTGGCGGCCACCAAGGAGCAGAACGGCGCGGCCATGTCGCTGGGCCGGACCGCCACCTTCGTCGACGTCTACCTGCAACGCGACATCGCCGAGGGCCGGCTCACCGAGCGGGACGCGCAGGAACTCGTCGACGACTTCGTCATCAAGCTGCGGATCATCCGGTTCCTGCGCACACCGGAGTACGACCAGTTGTTCTCCGGCGACCCGACCTGGGTCACCGAGGCGCTCGGGGGGATCGGCTGCGACGGCCGCCCGCTTGTCACCCGCACGAGCTTCCGCTACCTGCAGACCCTCTACAACCTGGGTCCGGCGCCGGAGCCGAACCTGACAGTGCTGTGGTCGCCGGCGCTGCCCGAGGGGTTCAAGCGGTTCTGCGCCCAGGTCTCGATCGACACGAGCGCCATCCAGTACGAGAACGACGACCTGATCCGGCCCGCGTACAGCGACGACACCGCCATCGCCTGCTGCGTGTCGGCGATGCGGGTGGGCAAGGACATGCAGTTCTTCGGCGCCCGCGCCAACCTCGCCAAGGCCCTGTTGTACGCGATCAACGGCGGCCGCGACGAGATGACCGGCGAGCAGATCTTCGTCGCCGAACCGATCGCCGACGACGTGCTCGACTACGACACGGTCATGACCGCGTACGACCAGACGCTCGACTGGCTGGCCGAGACGTACGTCGAAGCGCTCAACGTCATCCACTACATGCACGACAAGTACGCCTACGAGCGCATCGAGATGGCCCTGCACGACTACCCCGTGCACCGATTCCTCGCCACCGGCGTCGCCGGCCTGTCGGTCGCCGTGGACAGTCTGAGCGCCATCAAGCACGCGCACGTCAAGGTACTGCGCGACGAGAACGGCCTGGCCGTCGACTACACCGTGGACGGCGACTTCCCGGCCTTCGGCAACAACGACGACCGCGCCGACGCGATCGCCGTCGACCTGGTCGAACGATTCATGGCCAAGATCCGGCGGCAGCCCACCTACCGGGGCGCCGAGCCTTCGCTCTCGGTGCTCACCATCACGTCGAACGTGGTCTACGGCAAACACACCGGCAACACGCCGGACGGGCGGCGCGCGGGTGAGCCGTTCGCGCCGGGCGCGAACCCGATGAACGGCCGCGACACGCACGGCATGGTCGCCGCCGCGCTGTCGGTCGCCAAGCTGCCGTACCGCAGCGCACGCGACGGGATCTCGCTGACGATCACCGTCACCCCGGACGGCCTCGGCCACGCCCGCGACGAACGGATCACCAACCTCGCCGGAGTGCTCGACGGCTACACCGACAGCGGCGGCTTCCACATGAACGTCAACGTGCTGAACAGGGCGACTCTCGAGGACGCCATGGCCCACCCGGAGAACTACCCGCAGCTGACCGTCCGGGTCTCCGGGTACGCGGTGAACTTCGTCAAACTCACCGCCGAGCAGCAGCGCGACGTCATCTCCCGAACCTTTCACGGATCGCTGTGATGACAGACGTCGGCACGGCGCCGGTGACCGGCTCGCTCCACTCCTTCGACATCTCCATCGGAGTGGACGGGCCGGGCACCCGGTTCGTCGCGTTCCTGGCCGGCTGCCCGCTGCGCTGCCTCTACTGCCACAGCCCCGACACCCAGTACCGCCGTTACGGCCGGCCCACCTCCGTCGACGACCTCGTCACCGAGATCCGCCGCTACGAACGCTTCCTGAAGGTCGCGCACGGCGGCGTCACAGTCAGCGGCGGCGAGCCGCTGCAACAGCCCGCCTTCACCCGGGAGGTGCTGCGCCGCTGCAAGGAGATGGGGCTGCACACCGCCCTGGACACCAGCGGCCTGCTCGGCGACCGCGCCGACGACACGCTGCTCGACGCCACCGACCTGGTACTTCTCGACATCAAGTCCGGCGACCCGGCCACGTACCGGGCCGTCACCCGCACCGGGCGGCTGACGCCGACAGTGCGGTTCGCGCACCGCCTGGCCGACCGTGGCACGCCGATCTGGGTCCGTTTCGTCCTCGTACCCGGCCTCACCGACGATCCGGGCAACGTCGACGCCGTCGCGTCCATCGCGGCCGACCTGCCCACCGTCGAACGCGTCGAGGTGCTGCCCTTTCACCGGCTCGGCGCGCAGAAGTACGCCGCCCTCGGCCTGCCGTTCCCGCTGGCGGACACGACGCCGCCGGATGAGGCGCTGCTGCGTCGGGTCCGTGACCAGTTCGAGGCGCACGGGCTGACGGTGTACTGACCGCCCACCGCCTCGGGCGACTCGGACGGAAGGCTCGGGCGAGCGTGGGGCGGGCCACTCAGTCGGACGGGCGCGGCAACTAGCGACCCCGGTCCCGGCCGAGGAAACATGACAGCAGTTGCCGGAACTCGTCCGGGTGCTCGATCGCCGGCACGTGCCCGCATCGACCGAACACGTGCAGCCGGACGTCGGCCAGGTGGTCGAGCAGGGGCAGGGCTGCCGTCTCGAGCGGAGTGACGCGGTCCTCGGCGCCGTGCACGAGCAGCACGGGCGCGCGGATCGCGGCCAACGTCTGCGTCGAGAGGGTGAGGTCGTCCACCCATCGTGCCCTGGGTGGCGGGAACAACGACGCGAACGCCTCCGCCCCCGCACGCATCGCGGCGGCCCGGGCCTCGACGGCCGCATCGGTGACGAGCGCCTGGTCGAGCACGAGGCGACTCAGCATGTCCCGTGCCCCGAGCGGGCCGGCGGGGGCGGCCCACAACGCGTCGAGGTCGGCGGAGAGCGGCGCCCCGGGCGCGCCCATCGTCGAGACCGCCACGACCTGGGTGACCTGCTCGGGGCGCGCGGCCGCCAACGCCAGCGCCACGGCACCGCCCATGGAGTGACCCAGCACTGCGTAGCGCCCGATACCGAGCGCATCCATCAGGCCCGCGGCCTGCTCCGTCCACAGTCGAAGCCCACCCCTGGCACCCGGCGGGACCGGTGTGCGGCCGAACCCGGCCTGGTCCGGAGCCACCAGGTGCCAGGACGCGCCAAGCGCCTGCGCCGTCGGTGCCCAGGCGCCGGACCCGGTGGTGCCGGGTCCGGAGCCGTGCAGCATCAGCACCGCTGGCCCGGTGCCGCTCGCCAGGACGTGAACGGGTGAGCCGTCGACAGTGACGGTCCGAAGTGGGGTCACCGGGGCAGCTCGGTAGTGCTCATGCCGAGGCGGAGTCGACGGACTTCGAGAAGAGCTCCATCATCGCCCTGCCGAACTGCGGCATGTCGGGCCACCCCCGGCAGGAGACGAGGTTGCCGTCGACCACGTCGGGGGCGTCGATGACCGTCGCGCCCGCGTTCTCCATGTCACCGGTGATGGGCGGGAAGCACGCCGTCTTTCGACCCTTCAGCAACCCGTACACCGCCGGTACCTGGGCGCCGTGGCAGACAAGCGCGATGGGGAGGTTACGCGCGAAGAAGTGCTCGGTGATGCGCCGGACGTCGGCGTCGACCCGGATCCACTCGGGGGCGCGTCCACCGGGGATGATGAGGGCGTCGTAGCGCTCGACGTCGACCTCGGCCCAGGGCACGTCGACCGGCAACTTCCGGCCGTTCTTCTCCACGTAGGCGTCGGAGTTGGGGTCGAACTCGTGGATGACCAGTTGCACGTCACGCGTCGTCCGTGACGAGACGTCGACGTCCCAGCCGCCCTCCTGCACGCGGTAGTAGGGATACATGGTGTCGAGTTCCTCGGCGGCGTCGCCGGTCAGGAGCAGCGCTCTAGGCACCTGCTTCTCCTCGCATCTGGTGGCGGGTGAGGTGGATCCAATCGGATCCGATCCGGTCGAGTTAGCATTCCTCGGCCCAACCCGCCCGTCAAGCCTCTACCGCCACCGCGTCCGCGCTCTCGAACTCGTCGAACAACCGGCGAAAACGCTCGCCGGACCGCAGGATGTGCCGACGCATCGCGTAGGCGGCGGCGTCGGGGTCACGCGCGGCGATCGCCGCCACCACCTCCTCGTGTTCGGCCATCGCCAGGTGGGTGACCTGGGTGTCGTGGTGCAGCCGGAAGAGGTGTACGTGGCTGTGCAGGCGAGCGAGCGCCTCACGGATGACCTGGTTCTCCGCGCTCAGGGCGACGAGATCGTGGAACGCGGCGTCGCGGAGCCCGAAGGCGCCGTACGCCGTCAGCCCGTCGCCCCCCTGCAACTCCGCCATCTCCTCAAGCATTCGGCGCAGCCCGGCCACCTGCTCGACGGACGCGCGTTCGGCGGACCTGCGCGCCGCCGCCGGCTCCAGGAGCAGGCGGACCTCGAGCATGTCCTCGAAGCGGTGCCTGGTGATCTGGGGCGGAATGCGGTAGCCGGCATGGGGCACCCGCACGACCAGCCCCTCGGCCTCCATCCGGTTCAGAGCGTCTCGGATCGGCGTCTGGGAGACCCCCAGCTCTCGCGCCAGGACGTCGATCGTGACGCGGGAGCCAGGCTCGATCCGCAGCGACATCAGCTGTCCGAGCAGCGTGTCGTACACCTCGTCGGCGAGCCGGCCGCGAGATCTCCCCGGCGCCAATCCGCCAGTCATGGCCCTACGGCCCCGCACGATCATCGCTTCGTCGTCCATTGTGACCTGAGGTCCTCTCTTGCGCCTTCGCGAACCTGTTGACATCAGTCACAACGCTGCGGCATGCTGACGCCCCAACTCGATCGTATAGGAAAAGTGGCGGATGATCTTCATCCGCCACCGCCGCGGAGCCGCCCACCAACTCCGCGTCGATCACCTGGAGGGCGTCTCGACGGCACGGCGACCCGGTACGTCGCGGCGCACTCCGGACGCCGGTCCACGGGTCGGCCCCCCGGCGACGGTCCGGCAACACGCCTGGACAACCCAGCAACTGCTCGGCGAAGCACATAGCGAGGCTCTAGAAGTCCCCATCCAGAAAGCAGGCAGGAATATGCGGTATCCGAAGCGAATAGGACGAACGTCCACTCCCGGGCGGAAGGTGCGGCTGGCGACGGCGGCCATGCTGCTGGTGGCCACGACCGTGACGGCCTGCGGCGACGGCAAGGACGACGACGCGAAGACGAGCGCCCCGAAGGCACCGGCGACCATCCCGGAGCTCACCACGGACCCGCTGACCCTCAGCTTCATCTGGTTCGACTGGCCCCCCGCGAAGGCACTTGAGGACTTCGCGAACACCGAGTACAAGAAGGTACGGCCGAACGCGACCATCAAGGTCAACACCGTACCGAACGCGAACTGGCACGACGCGATGTTCACCCAGTTCGCCGCGCACAAGACCGACTTCGACATCGCGATCCTGGACTCGCAACACATCGGCGAGGCGGTGACGAACGGCAACATCCTCGACCTCACCGACTACGTCAAGGCGAACATCGACGTCACGGCCTACGACCCGTACCTCCTGGCGGCCTACGGTCAGTTCCCCCAGGCGGAGACCGGCAAGCGCGACGAGAACGCCAGCCTGTACGGCCTGCCGCTGCTCGGCGACACCTGGACGATGATCTACCGCAAGGACCTGATCGGCGACAAGCCACCGCAGACCTGGGACCAGATGATCGCAGCCGCCGAGAAGTGCCAGGCGGACAACCCAGGCGTCAGCGGGCTGGCTTTCCACCAGGCCAACGGCTCGGACGCCGCGGCCGTCACGTACAACACGGTGAACGGCGTCTACGGCGGCAACCTCTGGGACGCGAAGGCGCGCAAGATCGACGGTGTCCTCAACGACGCCGCCGGCCAGGAGGCGATGGACGTCCTGGTCAACAAGATGAAGCCACTGACCGCCAAGGGCTCCGGCAACTGGTTCATCGACGAGGTGAACGCCGCCGTCGCCCAGGGCAAGGCCTGCATCGCGTTCAACTGGATCGCCGCGAGCGGCGGCCTGCTCGACCCGAAGCAGTCGACGCTCGGCACCAGTCGGGAGCAGATTCTCGACAAGCTGGGCTTCGCCACCCTGCCGACCCAGAAGACGAACCTGGTCCCGCTCGGCGGCATGGGGATGCACGTGTCGGCCTACTCCGCCAAGGCGAACCAGGCCGAGGCCCTGAACTTCATGAAGTGGTTCGAGCAGGCTGACGTCCAGAAGAAGTGGGCCGCGGCCGGTGGCGTGCCATCGCGTACGGACGCCATCCAGTCACCCGAGTTCCTCAACGCCGGGCCGTTCAACAAGGTGTACGCCGACTCGGTGCCGCGGATGCGGGACATGTGGAACGTGCCCGAGTACGCGCGTCTCGTCGACATCGAGAACACGAACGTCAACGCGGCCCTCAACGGCGCGAAGAAGCCGAAGGACGCGCTCGACGACATCGCCAAGGAGCAGCAGAGCGTGCTCGACTCCAGCAACCGCAAGGGCGGCGGCGGACTGTGAGTGGCCCCACCCCTGTGAAAACCGACAACCCCGGGCAGGTGGCGTCCGCGACGCCACCTGCACCGGGGCGGTCCCGGCGGCTGAGCGACCGCTGGCTCGCCGTCACGTTCATCTCCCCCGCGATGCTGCTGTTGCTCGCCATGTCGGTGTTCCCGTTGCTGTGGTCGTTGTACCTGTCCTTCACCGACTACTCGGCCACCCGCGGCGGCCCGGCCAATTTCATCGGGTTCGGCAACTACACGGCCATCCTGACCTCGGCGCAGGTCCACACCAGGGCGCTGACGACGTTGATCTACGTGGTCGGCGCGGTCGGCCTGCAGACAGTGCTCGGCTTCGGCATCGCCTACCTGATCTCCCGGCGCACGCACGGGCGAGGAGTGCTGACCACGCTGTTCCTGGTGCCGATGATGCTGTCGCCGGTCGTGGTCGGGCTGTTCTGGCGGTTCATGCTCGACGCGCAGTTCGGCGTGGTCAACAGCATGCTCGGCTCGGTCGGCCTGGGGCAGGTGGAATGGCTCACCCGGCAGCGGACGGCCATGATCTCCCTGATCGTTGTCGACACCTGGCAGTGGACGCCGTTCATCATGCTCATCGCGCTCGCGGGCCTCAGCGCGGTGCCCAAGTACCTGTACGAGGCCGCCTCGATCGACAGGGCGTCCGAGTGGTTCCGGTTCCGCACCATCACTCTTCCGCTTGTGTGGCCACTCCTTCTCATCGCCGTGATGTTCCGGGCCATCGAGGCCTTCCGGCTGTTCGACCTCGTCTACATCCTCACCAACGGAGGCCCCGGCGTCTCCACCGAGACGTTGTCGTTCCACATCTACAAGGTCGCGTTCCTGGGCTTCAACACGGGGACCGCCTCGGCGTACGGGATCCTCATGGTCCTCGTCGTCATCGTCCTCACGCAGCTCTACCTGCGCTACCTGAACAAGCTCAAGGAGGACTGATGGCCGTCTCCGTCGACGAGGCCGTCTCCACAGGTCCGGGCCGGGATCACACTCCCCCCGCGCGCCGCCTTGGCGGCCGGGGCCGCTCCCTGCTGGAGGTCGTGCTGCTGACCGTGCTGGCCGTGGTGATGCTCTTTCCCGTGCTGTGGATGCTCGAGACGTCGATCAAGGAGAACCGGGACGTCTACGCCATCCCGGCGAAGTTCTTCACCTTCGACGTCACCATGGATCACTTCAAGGACGTGTTCGTCGCCCCCGACGGCGGTCGCACCGCCCTGTCCGTCTCGTTCTTCAACTCGGTGGTGGTCGCCGGAGTCTCCACGCTGCTGGCCACCGTGCTGGGCGTCCCGGCGGCCTGGGCCTACTCACGCTTCGCGGTGAGAGCCAAGAAGGACCAGCTGTTCTTCATCCTGTCCACCCGCTTCATGCCGCCCGTGGTGGTCGTGATCCCGATCTTCCTCATGTACCGCGAGTTCGGACTCATCGACAACAAGCTCGGCCTGATCTTCATCTACGCCGCCTTCAACGTCCCGTTCACGATCTGGATGATGAAGGGATTCGTCGACGAGGTGCCCGCGGAGTACGAGGATGCCGCCATGCTCGACGGCTACACCCGTCTGCAGGCGTTCCGGAAGTACACCCTTCCCCTGCTCCTGCCCGGCATCGCCGCGACGGCGGTCTTCGCCCTCATCTTCTCCTGGAACGAGTTCGTGTTCGCCACCTTCCTCACCTCCAGCGACAGCGTGCGCACGGCCCCACCGGCCATCGCCGGCCTGATCGGCGGCACCACCACGGACTGGGGTCTGGTTGCCGCCTCCTCTGTGGTATTCGCCCTACCGGTGCTCGTCTTCGCGTACCTGGTGCGCAAGCACCTCATCGCCGGTGTGACGCTCGGGGCGGTGCGACGCTGATGGCGGGCATCGAGGTGACGGCGCTACACAAGCGCTACCCGGACGGGACGGTAGCGGTCGAGCACGTCGACCTGTCCATCGGCGACGGTGAACTGTTCGTGATGCTCGGCCCCTCGGGCTGCGGCAAGACGACCACACTGCGCGCCATCGCCGGACTGGAGAGGCAGACGACCGGCGACATCCGCATCGGCGACACGCTCGTCAACGACCTGCCGCCCGCCGAGCGCGACATCGCCATGGTGTTCCAGTTCTACGCCCTCTACCCGCATCTGAGAATCCGCGACAACCTGGCGTTCCCACTGCGCGCCGAGGGGCTGCCCAAACCTGAGGTGCACGCGCGGGTCGACGAGGCCGCCCGGCTGATGCGGCTCGGTCCGCTCCTGGACCGGCGACCGCGCCAACTGTCCGGCGGGGAGCAGCAGCGTGTCGCGCTCGCTCGCGCCCTGGTGCGCCGACCGCGCGCCTTCCTCATGGACGAACCGCTCACCAACCTGGACGCGGAGCTGCGGGCGGACATGCGCACGGAGATCAAGCACCTGCAGGGGGAACTGGGCGCGACGATGGTCTACGTCACCCACGACCAGGTCGAGGCGATGTCGCTCGGTCACCGGATCGCCATCCTCAACAAGGGCCGGGTGGAGCAGATCGGCACACCGCTGGAGGTCTACGACCGCCCGGCGAGCCTCTTCTGCGCCGCGTTCATCGGCTCTCCACCGATGAACCTGATCGAGGTGGAGGTGGCCGACGGGGAGCTGCGCGGCCAGGGCGGACTGGTTCTTCCGCCGCCGTCCGGCCTGCCACGCGACAGCGCCCTGGTCGCCGGCGTCCGGCCGGAGGCGCTGGAAGTCACAGCACCCGAGGCGGACGGCTCCATCCCGGCCCGGGTGGTCTCGGTGGAGTGGTTGGGCGACGAGATCATCTACGTGGTCGACCACGGCGGCCAACGTGACGTCCGGGTCCGGATGCCACCGACTGTTCGTTTCGCCGCTGAAGCAAAGGTCGGCCTGCGGCACACCGGCGGAACCCCGGCGGTCTACGACGTGCGCACGGAAGAACTGGTGGCCTGATGGGAACCGTTGCAGCAGACGGGCTACGCAAATCCTTCGGCAAGGTCCAGGCGCTGGACGGGGTGACGCTTGACGTGCCGGACGGCTCGTTCTTCGTCGTGCTCGGGCCCTCCGGGGCAGGCAAGACGACGACCCTGCGAGCAATCGCCGGCCTGGACAAGCTCGACGCCGGGTCGGTGCACCTGGACGGCCGGGACGCGACCCGCGACGCCCCGGCCGATCGCGACCTGGCCATGGTCTTCCAGAGCTACGCCCTCTACCCGCGGCACACGGTGTACGAGAACATCGCCTCGCCGCTGCGGGCCCGCCGTCGTTCTTCGAGCGAGATCGCCACTGCCATCGAGCAGATGTCGAGCCTGCTGCACATCGAACGGCTGCTGCAGCGTCGTCCCGCGCAGTTGTCGGGCGGTGAGATGCAGCGGGTCGCCCTGGCCCGGGCGCTGGTCCGTCGTCCGCGCGCGTTTCTCATGGACGAGCCGCTCACCAACCTCGACCTCAAGCTCCGCGTCGAGATGCGCACCGAGCTCACCCGCATCCACCGCAGCCTCGGAGCGACCTTCATCTACGTGACGAACGACCAGGTCGAGGCCCTGTCCATGGCCGACCAGGTCGCGGTCCTCAAGGAGGGGAAGGTGCAACAGGTCGGCACGCCGACCGAGGTGTACGAGCGTCCCGCCAACCAGTGGGTCGCCGGATTCGTCGGGAGCCCACCGATCAGCCTGCTCGCCTGCCGTGCCGAGGGAGATCGTCTGGTCGGTGCGGCAGGCTGGACGCTGCCCCGGCCGCACTGGACCACGGCTGAGGACGGTCGTGCGCTGCTGCTGGGTCTGCGCTCGGAGGACCTGTCGGTCGAGCAACGTGGGGACGCGTCGTTGTCGGGCGAGCTCTACGGGCTCGAGCCCCTCGGTGACCGGACGGTGGTCGACGTCCGCGTGGGGACCGAGATGCTCAAGGTCAAGGCACGACCCACTGTCACCGGTACGCCGGGCGAGCGGCTGCACGTCACTGTCGACCTGGACCGTGCGCACCTGTTCGATGCGAGCACGGGGCTGTCGCTGTCCGAGGCGGGGCGGTAACCGAGCCGGGCGGCGACGGCACCATGCGCCGGCGGGTGGCAACCGAGCCTCGGCGGACCGTCACCGGTCAGCACTGCCTGCCGAGGGCCGTGGCCCGCCGGACAGCACCAACAAGATCACAGGAGGTGACGCTATGAGTGACCCGACGGACGTCCTGGCCCCCGAGCACCGGCGGCTCCGGATCGGCGACGCCTGGCGCGACGCCGCGAGCGGAGCCACCTTTGCCGTCGAGGACCCGGCCACCGGCAAGACCATCGCCGAGGTGGCGGACGCCGACGTCGTCGACGGGCTCGCCGCTCTGGACGCGGCGAGCAAGGCGATGGCGGGGTGGGCGGCGACCCCGCCGCGGAAGCGGTCGGAGTTGTTGACCGCGACGTACCGGGCACTGACCGAGCGATCCGAGGAGGTCGCCCGGCTGATAACGCTCGAGATGGGCAAGCCGCTCGCCGAGGCTCGGGCCGAGGTGGCCTACGGCGCCGAGTTCTTCCGCTGGTTCGCCGAGGAGGCGGTGCGCGTCGAGGGCCGCTACAGCACCGCTCCGCTAGGTGGCTATCGCATCCTCACCGTGCCGAAGCCGGTCGGACCATGCGTCTTCGTGACGCCCTGGAACTTCCCGTTGGCCATGGGGGCCCGCAAGATAGCTCCCGCGCTGGCTGCGGGCTGCACAACGATCACCAAGCCGGCCGGTCAGACGCCACTCACCATGCTGTTCCTGGCCCGCATCATGGAGCAGGTCGGCGTTCCGCCGGGCGTCGTCAACGTGGTGACCACCAAGCGTTCCGGCGACGTGGTCTCCGCGCTGCTGGCCGACGGTCGGACCCGCAAGCTCTCGTTCACCGGCTCGACCGAGGTCGGGCGCGTGCTGCTCCGGCAGGCTGCGGACAACGTGCTGCGCACCTCCATGGAGCTGGGTGGCAACGCCGCCTTGATCGTGTGTGCCGACGCTGACCTGGACGTCGCGATCGACGGTGCCATGGTGGCCAAGATGCGCAACATCGGGGAATCCTGCATCGCGGCCAACCGGATCTACGTCGAGGAGTCGGTGCGCGAGGAGTTCACCGCCCGCTTCGCCGAACGGATGGGCGCGCTGTCGGTGGGCCATGGTCTCGACGACGGGGTGGACGTCGGGGCGCTGATCGACGAGCCCTCGGTCGCCAAGATCGACGAACTCGTCGCCGACGCGGTCGAACGCGGCGCCCGGGTCCTGGTGGGCGGTGAACGTCCGGATGGGCCCGGCCACTTCTACCCGCCCACGGTCCTCGTCGACGTGCCCGACGATGCGCGGATGCTGGCGACGGAGATCTTCGGCCCGGTGGCCCCGATCATCTCGTTCACCTCCGACGACGAGGTGCTGACGAAGGCGAACGACACCGAGTACGGCCTGGTCGGATACGTCTTCACCAGTGACCTCCAGCGGGCGCTCCGGTTCGCCGAAGGGTTGGACACGGGAATGCTCGGCATCAACCGTGGCCTGATATCGGATCCGTCAGCGCCGTTCGGCGGCGTGAAGCAGTCCGGGATCGGCAAGGAGGGGTCGCACGAGGGCATCCTCGAGTACCTCGACCTCACCTACGCGGCGATCGACCTGCCGTGACCGACCGGCTGCGCCGGGCGCCCGGCGCAGCCCGCCCGCGCCACCCGGGCGGCCAACCCTGCCGACGGCGCCCCGGTCGCGCAGGTGACCTGGACGCCCGCCCAGCACATCGCCGCCGACCTTCCGGAGAGGCACTGACATGCTTGAGACCGTCCGTGGACCACGCCAGCTGATAGTGGGTGAAGGGGTCGCGCAGAACATCCCACGAGTGGTGGCCGAAAGTGGCTCGCGAGTGCTCATCGTGACCGACCGGGTGCTTCTGGGGCAGCCGGGCGTGGCCGAGATCGTGGCCGCCGTGCGGGAGAAGGTCGCGGCCGTCGAGGTGTTCGCCGACGCGACTCCCGACGTGCCACTCACCGATGTCGCCCTGGCCGTCGCGGTCGCCGCCAAGGTGGACGCCGACGTGATCCTCGCCATCGGCGGTGGCACGGTGATCGACCTCGCCAAAATCGTCGGCGTCATCCGGCGCCACGGTGGGACGCCGCGCGACTTCTACGGCGAGTCGAAGGTGCCGGGGCCGACGATTCCGCTCGTCGCGGTCCCGACGACGTCAGGCACCGGCTCCGAACTGACCCCCGTCTCGGTGTTGACCGACCCGGACCGGGCACTGAAGGTGGGGGTCTCCAGCGTCCACATCGTGCCCGACTTCGCCATCGTCGACCCCGAACTCACCTACACCTGCCCGGCGACAGTCACCGCCCACTCCGGCATCGACGCGTTCTGCCACGCGGTGGAGAGCTACACCGCGCGACCTCGGGCCCACGGACCGCGCGACCCGGTGGAGCAGGTCTTCCTCGGCCGCAACCCGGTCACCGACCACTACGCGCTGCTGGCCGCGGAGCGGATCGCCCGCAGCCTGCGTCGTGCGGTCCGGGACGGCGGCGACACGGAAGCGCGCGCGGACATGTCCTACGGGTCCATGCTTGCCGGGCTCGCGTTCTCCCACGCGGGCAACGCCGCACCGCACGCTCTCCAGTACCCCATCGGCGCGGCCACGCACACGCCGCACGGCCTGGGCGTCGGGCTGCTCCTGCCCTACGCGCTGGACGCGGCAAGGGATGCCATCGGTGACCGGTTGGCCATCCTCGCCGGGGTGTGCGGGCTCGACGTGACAGACGCCTCGGAGACCGAGGCCGCTGATACGTTCCTCAGCTGGCTCGACGAACTCCTTGCCGACATCGGCATCCCTCCCACCCTGGCGGACATCGGCGTGGCACGCGCCGACCTCCCGCGCTTCGCGGAGATGGCAAGTGGCGTCACCCGCTTGATCCAGAACCATCCAGGGCCGACCGACACCGCGAGCCTGACCGCGATCCTCGAAGCGGCCTGGACCGGGGACCGGGCCCGACACGTCCTGACACCGAGCAGAGATGGTGACCGGCCCACCGGCTGACGACGAGACACCCGGGGCCATCGCACCCGTGCGGCCGGGCACCGACCATCGGCTTGCCGAGCACGGCCCGTTGCCGCGCGGGGCGTCGGCGCGACAAACGGTGAACCCGGTGGCGATGGCGATCATCGCCACCACGTGCACCGCTGGTGGGGAGCCGGCGGACGAGCCGCTGCACGCCCGCCGCGCTACCGGGCCCGCGCGTGCGCTTTCAGGGCCGAGTGCACCCACGCGGAGATCGGCGGGTCACCAGGTAGGTCCCTGAGGTCGACGGCCGCCCACCGGGCCTCGGCGATCTCCCCATTCGGAGAGACCTCGCCCGAGATCGCGTGTAGGCGGACGATCTTCAGGTGGCCCTGTTTGCCCCCGCTGGTGGTCAGGTGCTCCTCCAGGACGAGCGCGACAGGTTCCACCTCAAGGCCCAGTTCCTCGATGCACTCACGCCGAGCCGCTTGCTCCGGGGTCTCCCGGGTTGGCTGGTATCCGCCCCCAGGCAGGCTCCACAGGGACCGGTCGCCGTAGCTGTGCCGGACGAGGAGCACTCGGTCGGAGTCGGCCGGGTGAATGATCAGCGCTTTCACGCCGTGGGTGGTCGGCTTCGCGATCCGCCAGTACGCCTTACGGATGCGGTAGAGCAGTCTGAACGCAAGCGGCGAGATCCTCATCGGGAGGCTCTGGGGGTCACTCGGTCGCACGGGGTCAGGAACATGCGCGCTCCACCGCGTCGGCGAGGGCCTCGTCGTCGGCGGACCCGACACAGCGCAGGTCGAGCAGGAGGTATCCGTCGCGGACCCGGCCCACCACGCAGGGGTGTGACTGGCGCAGCACCCCGGCGAGCCCCGCCGGCAGCCGGACGGCCCAGCCCGGCAGTCGCAGACCCGGCGCCGATCCACCGCCGACGACTCCGTCGCTGGGGACGACGGTCGCGGCGATGCCCTGTCGAGCGAGCCGGGCGGCCAGCTTGGTGGCGCGTTCGCGCAGTTCCCACCCGTCGGCGTGCAGCGCGGCGACGGTGGGGTTGGTCGGCCGGCGCAGAGTGGCCTCCAACGCGGCAAGCGTCAGCTTGTCGACCCGCAGGGCCCGCGCGATCGGGTGGTGGCGCAGCCGCTCGATCACGTCATGGGCGCCGAGCAGAAGCCCGGCCTGCGGCCCGCCGAGCAGCTTGTCACCGCTGGCGGTGACGACAGTGGCACCCTCGCGCAGCCAGGTGGCCGCGTCCGGCTCGCCGGGGATCAGGGGTTCCGGACGCAGCAGCCCGGACCCGATGTCGGCGACCACCGGGGTGGGCAGGCCGGCCAGGGCGGCGACGCCCACGCTTGAGGTGAAGCCCTCGATCCGGAAGTTGGACGGGTGGACCTTGAGGATGAACCCGGTGTCCGGCGTGACCGCATCGGCGTAGTCGCGCAGGTGCACGCGGTTGGTGGCGCCGACTTCGCGCACCACCGCACCGGTGGCGGCCAGCAGCTCGTGCAGCCGGAAGCCGTCGCCGATCTCCACCATCTCCGACCGAGCCACGATGATCTCCCGGCCGGCCGCGAGCGCCGTGGCGACCAGCACGAGGGCGGCCGCGCCGTTGTTGACGACGTGCACGTCGCCAGCCCCGGGGACGGCCGCCCGCAGGGCCTCCATGGTGCTGCGGCCACGGCGGGCCCGGGCGCCTGTGGTCACGTCGTACTCGATGTCGACGTATCCGGCGGCCTCGGTGATCGCCTCGACGGCCGCCTCGGACAGCGGCGCTCGGCCGAGGTTGGTATGCAGCACCACGCCTGTCGCGTTGATCACCCGGCGCAGCCGGGTGGGTGCCTGCGGCAGCGCGGCGAGCGCCGCCGGCAGGACGTCGACCGGTTCGATCCGGCCGGCCCTGGCCAGCTGCTGCGCGTCCCGAACCGCCCGCTTCACCATGTCGGCGCCGAACAATCGGGACGCCTCGGACAACCGGGAGTCGGCGAGCAGAGTGTCGGTACGAGGGATACGCCGGCGCGGGTCGCCGGTCACCTGACCCCCACTGTGTGCTCGCCGTCGACTCGAACCGGCTCGCCGGTCAGCCGTATCGATTCAATGATCAGGTCCATCGACGATCCCCCGTTGATCTCTGCACAGGTGGACAGGAATCGATGAAGCCTAGTTCGGTGGCCGGCCGGCGGGGAACCGCTCGCGGCGGACATCGAGACGTTCGCGCAAATCGCGGATCACCCTTGCATTCGGTACCGACCTACAGGCTTACCGTCAGATCGACGGACGTGCCCGCAGGGAGGCCGGCAGTGATGTTCGTGGTTGCCACGGCAGGGCACGTCGACCACGGCAAGTCGACGCTCGTTCGCGCGCTGACCGGCACCGAGCCCGACCGCCTGGCCGAGGAACGTCGGCGCGGCATGACAATCGACCTCGGGTACGCGTGGACCACCCTGCCGTCCGGCGCGCACCTGGCGTTCGTCGACGTACCGGGGCACGAGCGGTTCGCCACCAACATGCTCGCCGGCGTCGGTCCGGTCCCCGCCGTCCTGTTCGTGGTCGCCGCCGACGAAGGCTGGCGCACCCAGTCCAGTGAGCACCTGGCCGCGCTCGACCTGCTCGGCGTCCGGCACGGGGTGCTCGCGGTGACCCGGGCCGATCTGGCCGACCCCGGCCCGGCGATGGCACAGGCCCGGGAACGCCTGGCCGCTTCCCGCGTCGGGGAGGTCGAGGCGGTTGCCGTGGACAGCGTCCACGGCACCGGCCTGCCCGAACTGCGCGCCGCGCTGGACCGGCTCACCGCGCGGCTACCGGCGCCGGACCGGGCCGCCGACGTACGGCTCTGGATCGACAGGGTGTTCACGATCGCCGGGGCCGGCACCGTGGTGACCGGGACACTGCCCGCCGGCACGCTGCGCGTCGGCGACGACATGCGGCTCGTGCCGACCGGTGGCCGGGTGCAGATCCGTGGGATCGAGGTGATGAAGCGGGGGTGCGACGAGATCGGCGGGGTGGCCCGCGTCGCGGTGAATCTGCGGCGGATCGGCCGGGACGCCGTCCGTCGCGGTCACGCCCTGGTCACCCCGGACCGGTGGCCGGCGGCCCGGGTGATCGACGGCCGGGTCAGCGGCGGGTTCGCCGCCAACGAGTTTCCACGGGAACTGATCCTGCACGTCGGCACGGCGGCCGTGCCGGTGCGGGTCCGCCCGTTCGACGACGACCACGTACGCCTGCAACTGGCCCTTCCACTGCCGCTGCGGATCGGCGACGTCGCGCTGCTACGCGACCCCGGCCAGAAGCTGCTGGTGGCCCGGTTCCTCGTGCTGGACGTGCTCCCGCCGCAGCTCGGGCGACGGCGGGGCGCTGCGGACCGAGCCGCCGAACTGGTCCACTACCGTGGTGTGCCGGACGCGGCCGAGGAGGTGGGGCGCCGGCACCTGGTGCGCCGTACCACGCTTCGCGCCATGGGGGTCACCGCGCTGCCGGAGCCCACAGTGGCCGACTGGGTGGCCGACCCGCAGTGGTGGGCGCAGGCGGGGCAGCGGCTGCGGGCCGCCGTGGAACGCCACGCCGACGAGCATCCGGCCGACCCCGGGATGCCGCTGGAGACGGCCCGCCAGGCGATCGGCCTGCCCGCCCGCGAGCTGGTACGGGCGCTGGTCGCGCCGCCGCTCCGGCAGCACGCCGGCAAGCTGTACGGCAGCCGGGTGGCGCCCACCCTGCCGGAACCGTTGCGCGACGCGGTTCGGCACATTCACGAGGACCTCGGCCGGGATCCGTTCCACGCACCGGACGCCGACCGGATCAGTGCGCTCGGCGTCGACCGGGGGCAGCTCGACGTGGCGGCCGGCGCGGGGCAACTACTGCGCGTCTGTGAGGGGATCTTCCTGCTGCCCGGGGCCGACCGGGAGGCCGTACGCCGCCTGGCGAGTCTGCCGCAGCCGTTCACCGCAAGCGCCGCCCGCGTCGCCCTCGGCACCACTCGCCGGGTCCTCGTGCCGCTGCTGGAGCTGCTGGAACACCGCGGCTTGACCGAGCGCGTCACCGCCACCGAACATCGGGTCCGCCCGGGCAGGGAGAGCACATGACCGACCCGACAGTCGTGGTGACCGGCGTGGGCGCGGTCACCCCGCTCGGCCCCGACGCCGCCACCTGCTGGCAGCGACTCGGCGCCGGGCACTCAGGTGTCGTGGCGCTTGCGGACGACTGGGCCCGGGAGTTACCCAGCCGGCTCGCCGCACCGGCCGACGTGGACCTGGCGGAGCATTTCGATCCGGTGGCCCGGCGCCGGCTGAGCCGGGTCGTCGAGCTTGCGGTGGTGGCCGCCCGCGAGGCCTGGCGGTCGGCCGGGTCGCCCGACGTCGACCCGGAACGGCTGGTCGTGGTCATCGGCACCGGGATGGGCGGGCTGCGGGCCACCGTCGAGCAGCACCACGTGCAGAAGGAGCGGGGTGCCCGGCGGGTGTCGCCGCACACCATCCCGATGCTCATGCCGAACAGCGCCGCCGCCCGGGTGTCCCTGGAGTTGGGGGCGAGCGGTGGCGCCATGGCACCGATGAGCGCCGGGGCCTCCGGCGCCGAGGCGCTGGCGCTCGGACGTGACCTGCTCCGGGCCGGGCGCGCCGACGTGGTGATCTGCGGCGGCACCGAGGCCGCCGTCCACCCGGTCACGTTGGCCGGGTTCGCCCAGCTGGGCGTGCTGTCACTGCGCAACGACGAACCGCGGCGCGCCTGCCGACCGTACGACACCGACCGGGACGGTTTCGTCCTGGCCGAGGGCGCCGGAATGCTCGTGTTGCAGCGCGCCGCGGACGCGACGACGCCGCTCGCCGTCCTGGCGGGTGCGGCGACCACCTCCGACGGGTACGACATCACCGAGGGCGACCCGGTCGGTAGGGGTGCCGCCCGCGCGATGCTGGCGGCGTTGCGCGACGCCGGTCTGGGCCCGGCCGACCTGGCTCACCTGAACGCGCACGCCACCGGCACGTCCGGCGGTGACCTCGCCGAGGCACGGGCGGTCCGGGCGGCCCTCGGCCCGGGCGCCGACCGGGTGGCGGTCTCGGCCACCAAGAGCCAGACCGGTCACCTGCTCGGGGCGGCCGGAGCCGTCGAGGCCGTCTTCACGGTGCTCGCCCTGCGGCAGCGCAGCGCCCCGCCGATCGTCAACCTCGCACATCCGGACGAGGCGGTCGACCTCGACCTGGTACGCGGCGCGGCGCGGGAGTTGCCGGCGTCGGCGTCGGCCATGTCGAACGCCTTCGGCTACGGCGGGCACAACGTGAGCCTGGTCTTTCAGACGGTCTGATCGGCCGGCATGCGGGGGCGTACCCGTACCTGGGCACCGTGACGCGGCACGAGGGTGATGTGGAACAGCCGCGGGTCGTCGGGCTTCGCGCGCACCGCGGTGACCTCCATGGTGCGCAGCAGCCGTTCCAGGACGATGGTCAGCTCCATCGTCGCCAGGTGCATCCCGAGGCAACGACGCGCGCCCGCGGCGAACGGAACGTACCCGAAGCGCGGCGGACGCTCGCCGAGGAATCGCTCCGGCCGGAACTCGTCGGGTGCCGGGTAGAGGCCCGGCTGGCGGTGCACCAGCAGGATGGCCACCATGACTGTGGTGCCTGCGCTCAGTTCGTATCCGCCGACTGTCATCGGGCGGCTGATCCGCCGGGCCACGTGGAACAGCGGCGGCCGCAGGCGCAGCGTCTCGTCGATCACCGCGGACAGGTAGTCGCGATCGTCGCGTGCCCTGGCCATGGCGTCGGGGTGGTGGGCCATCAGGTCGATCGCCCAGGCCATGCCCAGCGCGGTGGTCTCCTGCCCGGCGAACAGCATGCTCATCAACTGGTCGCGGATCTCGTCGTCGGTGAGCGCCGCACCGTCGGAGTGCCGGGCCCGCACCATGGTGGCCAGGAAGTCGTCGCGCTCGGGGTCGGGCTCCGCGCGGAAGGCCGCGATCTCGGAGTAGATGATCTCGTCGACCGCGGCGCGTCGACGCCGGTAGACCGACCACGGGCTGAGTGGGCCGAGCTCGCGCCGCAGCGCCGGCATCATGATCACCGCGTGCATGGGCTTGCGGAGCGCGACGAGCCGGTCGCGGATGGCGGCGACACGCACGTCGTCCCTGATCCCGAAGATGATCCGAATGATCACTTCCATGGCAATGTCCTGGGCGCGCGAGCGCATGTCGAGCGGCTCGTTCTTCGGCCAGCTCGCGATGTGCCGCTCGGCGACCCGGTCGATCTCCTGCGCGTACCGCCGCACGGCCTGGCGGTGGAACGGCGGCAGCATGATCCGCCGCTTGCGGGTGTGCTCCTCCTCGTCGGACAGGAAGATCGAGTGTGGGCCGACGGCCGGTTCGATCATCTCCTGGCCGGCACCGCCCTGAACGACATCCTCCGGACCGGTGAAAACCTGTTCCATCATCTCCGGCGTGGTGATCACCACGACGTCGCCGACGGCCATCACCTTTATCGAGAAAATCTCACCGAATTGCTTCATCGCACTACCGAGAAAGCCCAGGGGATCCGACTGCATACGCAGCGTCTGCACCATCGCGGGAATACGGGGGCCGGGCGGCATCACCATGTCAACGTCCTCTGTTCGTCGATTTCAATCGTGGTACCGTTCGTCGCATGGCAGCCGAAAACCTCCACTTCGTCCCCATCACCAGCAGCGGCGCGTCGTGCTCGCTCGAGGCCGAGGGCAAAGCGGAACGGTTCCGAATGTTGCGGTCATTCGCCGGTGATCTCGTCTCCCACGAAACGGGACCGGGTCGACTGGAATTGACGTACGCGATCGGTGGCACGCGTCTCGAACAGTTCCGTGAACTGATCGAGGGTGAGCGCCGGTGCTGCTCGTTCGCCACGTTCGCCATCACCGCCGACGCCGACCGGGCAACGCTGCTCATCACCGGTCCAGAAGCTGACGAGTTCTTCCGCTTCCTGTGGGACGCCGATCCCGCCATCGGGTGAAATAGATCAGCGGCACGATCAGGGCCAGTGCCACCACCGCGGTCGCGATCACGCGGAAACCCCACTGCGGCGCGCCCAGCAGGAGCAGGATCACGTTCACCACGGTCAGGCCGCCGGCCAACGCCGTCATCGGCCAGGCGGATCTGGACCCGCGCAGCAACCGGCGGTCGCGGCGGCTCAGGATCAGAAACGAGACCGGCAGCAGCACGAACACCAGCACGTAGCCGACGTTCGCCGAGGCCACGACGTCGACCACGTCACCCCGGAAGACCAGCAGCAACCCACTGATCACCAAGAAATCCCAGGTCATCGAGCCGATCGGGACGCCATACCGGTTGACCTTGCCGAACACCGGCGGCAGATAGCCGTCCCGGGACATCTGGTAGATGGTCCGCGACGAGCCGACGACGAACGCCTGCGCGCCCAGCAGCAGCGCGGCCACCAGCATCACCGCCACCACCCGGGCGCCGGGCTCGCCGAAGAGGCTGCGGGCGGGTTGCAGCAGGACCACCGCCGGGTCCGCGGTCAGGCTTTCCGTGCCACCCAGCGCCAACAGCAGAATCGGCACACCGGTGAACGCGACAACGCCGGTGATCGCGGCGGTTGCCATCGCCCGGCCGGTACGCGAGGCGGCGTCGCGCATCTCGGCCACGATGGTCGAGGCGATCTCCGCGCCGTAGGACGACCACGCCGCGACGAACGCCCACTTCACGATCAGCAACAGCGTGGCGCCGGAGAACGCCTCGCCGCCGGGCACCGAGAGCGGCACCAGGCCGTCGGCGCTGAGCAGTTCGGGCTGCAGCAGCGCGCCCACCACGATCACCAGTAGCGGCAGCGTGGCCACCACGCCGACGACCGCGTACACCCGGGTGGTGACCGACAGCGAGAAGTAGTTGGCCACGTAGATCGCCGCGATGAAGCCGAACGCCAGGGGCACCTCGAACCTTTCCAGCTGGAAGGCGTCGCCCAGATAACCGGCCGCCAGCACCAGGTTGACAGCGATCCCCGGCGTCCAGGCGAACCAGTACGCCCAACTGGACAGCCCGCCCAGCAGCGGCGAGACGCGGCCCAGCGCCAGGTGTGCGTACGTCGCGGTGCCGCCCGCCCGGTCGTGGTAGCAGTGCGCCAGCCTGGTGATCAGCACGCACTGGAGTGCGCCGATGACCGCTGTACCGGCCCAGACCAGCACCGACATGTTTCCCAGTTGCACGGCCATCGGGCCGAGCGAGACGGTGACCAGCAGTGCGGTGCCGACCGCGAGCAGGGCCGCCGACCGCCACGTCACCGTCCGCCTCAGTCCTGCGCCGCTTTCCTCCGTTCGGGTGCTGTCGAGAAGAGCGGACACCGAATCCCCCGTTTCATCGGTTGTGACGGCTCAACAGCCACGCCGCCGCCGCGTACAGGACGAGCAACATGGCGGCCACCGACACCAGCCCGGGCCAGGTGCTCGACCAGGTGGCGCCGTGCAGGAACGGCGCGCGTGCCGCCTCCAACAGGCGGCTGACCGGGTTGACCGCCGCGATCGGCTGCAACCAGCCAGCCAGAAGCTCGCGCGGCGCGTACGCCGGCCCCAGCACCAGCAGGAGGATGATCGGCGCCTGCATGATGGGAGCCGCCGCGGACGTCCCGGTCCGCAACGCCACGAAGAGGCCCCACCCGGCGGCCACCGCGCCGAACGCGACAGCCAGCCCGACCGACAGCAGCAGGTTGCCCGGGCCGGTCGGCCGGGCGCCGAGCGCGAGGCCGAGCAGCAGCAGGAACACCACAGCGATGGCCGCGCGCACAGTGGCGGCGATGCCGGCCGAGATCAGCAGGGCCGCGCGGCGTACCGGCATGAGCAGCAACCTGTCGAACAGCCCGGTGCGGATGTCCTGGCCGAAGTTCACTCCGGCACCGGAGCCGACCAACCCGGCCGCCTGCACCATGCCGAACGGCACGACGAACGAGGTGAAGTCGTTGGTGCTGAAGTTGTTGAGATCGGCGAGCCGGCCGAAGATGCCGAGCGCGGCCAGGAACAGGAAGGTCGGCGCGATCAGGTCGGGAATGACGCCGGCCGGCGAGGTACGCAGGTCCGCCATGCCGCGGCGGGTGAGGGCGAGCACCGACATGGCCGTCACCCCTCGACCCGGTGCCGCAGGGAACCGGCACAGAGCCCCGCACCGATCAGGCCGAGGACGGCCAGCGCGACGAGCGCCTTCACCGTGGTGGCGGTTGTCACGCCGCCGATCCACGGTTCGTGCAGGGCGTCACTCACGTAGGTGAGCGGGTTGAACCGGGCGATCGTGTCGAGCGGGTCGTCGAGCAGGCGGCGCGGCACGAACGCCGACGAGAACATCACGAGCACGATGCTGAGCGGCAGCAGCGTCTGCACTGTGCTCGGTTTCCCGGTCCGCAACGCCACCCCGGTGGTGATCGAGCCCCACGCCACGGCGGTCAGCGCCTGCAACAGGAACAGGATCAGCAGGTCGGTGACGCGCGCCGGCCGGGCGCCGAAGACGAACGCGATCACGCTGAACACCACGCCACCGAGCAGGCCGAGCAGGCCGATGCCGGCCAGCCGGCCGAGCAGCAACTGACCGCGTGGCACCGGGCTGAGCAGCAGCCGGTCGATGAACCTGACCTGGATGTCGACGATCTGCGCGATGCCCCCGATCACGCCCGCCATCACCGCGGACAACAGCATGTCGCCGCCGATCTGGTAGTCGAACATGCCGTAGCCGGCCGGGAAACCGGGCAGGTGCCGCAGGCTGGCCGCGCCGCCGGAGTAGGCCACCAGGAAGATCGTCGGCAGCAGCAGCACCGGGGCCAGGAACTGCGGCCGGCTGAGCGTCTGCCGCGCCGAGCGGCGGGCCAGGGCGGGCAGCGCGTCCAGGTCAGCCACGCGTCACCGCCTTCATGGCGGCCGGCTGGTGCGTGCCCTCCAACTGCCGGCCGGTGTGCGCCAGGAAGACGTCCTCCAGGCTGGGCCGGTGCACCTGCATGCCGCGTACGGTGACGCCGGCCTGTTCGAAGACCCGGATGATCGCCGCGATGTCGGCCTCGTCCTTGTCGAGCTCCACTGTGGCAGTGCCGTCGCCGGTGGACCGCAGCAGGGCGAGCGACTCCAGCGACTGGCCCAGGGTCGCCGGCAGCGGGCCCTCGGTGACCAGTTCCAGCCGGCTGTTGCCGGCGGTGGCCTTGAGCCGCTCGGGCGACCCCTCCACCACGATCTCGCCACTGTCGATGATGCTCACCCGGTCAGCGAGTTGGTCGGCCTCCTCGATGTACTGGGTGGTGAGGAAGACCGCCGCGCCTTCGGCCCGCAACTGCCGTACCCGCTGCCAGATCGCCTGCCGGCTCGCCGGGTCCAGACCCGTGGTGGGTTCGTCGAGGAACAGCACCTGGGGTCGGTGCACGAGCGCGAGGGCCAGGTCGAGGCGGCGGCGCATGCCGATCGAATAGGCGAGCACCGGCTTCTTGACGACAGTGCCGAGGCCGAACTCGTCGAGCAGTTCCGCGCCCCGTGCCGCGGCGGCCCGGTCCCTGGTCAGGCCGTGCAGGGCCAGGTGCAGGCGGAGCAGGTCGGCAGCGGTCATGGTCGGGTCGAGCGACAGCTCCTGCAGCGTGACACCGATCCGCCGGCGTACCTGGTCGGCCTGCTTGACCACGTCGAAGCCGGCCACCGAGGCGCTGCCGCCGGTGGGCCGCAACAGGGTGACGAGCATCCGGACGGTGGTGGTCTTGCCGGCCCCGTTCGGCCCGAGGAAGGCGAAGATCTCCCCGCCGTCCACACTGAGGTCGACCCCGGCCACGGCCTGCGTGTCGCCGTAGGCGCGGGCCAGCTTCTCCGCACGGATCATCGCAGCACCGTGGCCAGTTCGTCGACGGCCGCGACGAAGCGGTCCACCTCGTCCAGGGTGTTGTAGAGGTAGAAGCCGGCGCGCACGTTGCCCTTGGTGCCCTCGCTCAGCGAGACACCGCGGAAGTACGAGAGGGCACAGTGGCTCCCGGCCCGGACGGCGACCTTGTAGCGGCCGTTCAACAGCCGCCCGACCTCCTCCGGCGGCACCCCCTGGATGTTGAAGGAGAGGATGCTTGACGTGTCCTCGACGCGGTGCGAGCCGAAGACCTTGACGCCCTTGATAGAGGTCAGGCCCGCCAGCGCCCGCCCGACAAGCGCCCGGTCGTGCGCCTCGACGGCGGGGAAGCCGATCTTCCCCAGGTAGTCCATGGCAGCGGCCAGCCCGATGGCCTCGGCGATCGGCGGTGTGCCCGCCTGCCACTTGTCCGGTAGCGGGCTGAACCGGGAGTCGTCGATCACGCAGCTTTCGAGCGTCTCGCAGGTGCACTCGGCGGAGGTGTCCACGGTGCCGCCGCCGAGGATCGGTGGCATCAGCCGCTCGGCGTGCTCCTTCTTCATGTACAGCACGCCCACCCCGGTGGGCCCGAGCATCTTGTGCCCGGAGAACGCGAGGAAGTCGCAGTCCACGGCGCGGACGTCCACTGCCAGGTGGGGTACGGCCTGGGCGGCGTCGACGACGTAGAGGATGCCCCGCTCGCGGCACAGCCGGGACACCTCGTGCACCGGGACGACAGTGCCCAGGACGTTGGAGACCCAGGTCAGGGCCACCACCCGGGTGCGTTCGTTGAGCAGCGTGGCGAACTCGTCGAGGTCGAAGACGCCCTCGGCCCCGGGGTTGTACCAGCGCAGGCGGACGCCGTTGAGCTGGGCGAGCCGGTACCACGGTCCCATGTTCGAGGTGTGCTCCAGGGTGGAGAGCACTATCTCGTCGCCGGGGTTCAACTGCAGCGCCAACGCGACCATGTTCAGCGACATGGTGGTGTTGGTGGTGAAGATGATCTCCTCGTACGAGGCGTTGATGAAGGCTGCCACCGTACGCAGCGCGGCTTCGTACTGCTCGGAGGCCCGCAGCGAGGCGTCGTAGTTGCCACGGTGCACGTTCGCGCGATACCGGAAGTAGTAGTCGTTCATCGCCTCGACGACAGGTATCGGGGTCAGCGACGAGGCCACGCTGTCCAGGTAGATCTCGTCGTCGGCGAGGGTGGGGAAATCCTGCCGGATCTTCTCGACGGGCAGCGTCGTCATCAGTTTCCCCGTTCCAGTACGGCAAGCCGGCTGTTGATGATGTCCAGCGATTCCAGCCAGTCCGGCAGCGAACCCTGAGCCACCATGTCGCCGTCGATGGCCAGGATCGGCACGGTGTTGGCGCCCTGCTCCCGCAGCCGGCCCGCCAGTGGCAGCGGCACCTGCTCGGGGCCGAACGGCTGGTCGGGGTCGTAGAAGTGCACCTGCGCGCGGTCGCCGACCTTGCGCCGGAGGAACTCGACGAACTGGCGACTGGCGGCGCTGTCGTCGGGCCCGCAGCAGTCGAGCACTGCGATGTCAAGCATGTCGATCAGATCTCCTTGGAAGCCGCGCCGATGGCGCGATCGATGTCACCGGCGATGGACCGCGAGCGAACGCCGTAGCGGGTGGCCAGCTCGGACATCCGGCGGGCGTAGTCGGCGGTGGGCCGGCCCACCGAGTTTTCGAACAGTCCTTCGCGCGCCATCAGGTAGGTCTCCGCCAGGCAGGCGAACGTGTCCTCCGCCGCGGGCAGGTCGAAGTCGTGGACGCAACGGAAGCCGGGAATGTGGGCGAGGCCGCCCTTGACGACCGCGATGCCCGCCTGCGCGAACTCGGGACGGCGGCTCGGCGCGATGTTGTACGGTGCCGCCACGTCGATCACCACGGTGTCCGGCGTGAGTCGTTCCGGGGTGAGTTCGGCGGTGCGGTCGTGCGTCAGTGTCACCACGACGTCCGCGGTCTTCACCACGTCCAGGTCGGCGGTGAGGGTGGCCCGACCCTCCAGGTCACCCAGCAGGTGCCGGACCCGCTGCTCGGTGCGGCCCAGCAGGACCAGGTCGATGTCCTCCTCGGCGAGCAGCCGGGAGGCCGCGCCGCCGACCGAACCGGTGCTGCCCACCACCGCCACCCGCGGCCGGCCGCCGAGCCCCAGATAGTCGATCGCTTCGCGGACGTTGTCCCGCGTGACCGCCGCCGTGTAGCCGTTGCCGTTTGTCACCTTGACCTGTGCCGGGAGGTGGCGCAGCAGCCGGGTGCCGCCGCCCATCGCCGGAGCGGTGAGCGCACCCAGCCCGATCAGGGCGGTGCCCCGCTGCACGGCGAGCAGTGCCGATTCCACTACCGCTGTCATGCCCTCGGCGAGCATCATCTGCTCGGGCATCCGCACCGCACAGACCACCTCGCCGAGCACCTGCTCCCCCCGGACCCGCACGTCGCCAAGGACGAGCGGCGGCAGGGTGCAGGCCTTGGCCACGTACTCCTGCTCGGTGTCGCTGTAGCGCCGCAGTAGGGATGCCGCCCGGATCGTGTCGAGATCGCGGATGTCGCGGGGGTGCACCAGGAAGCTGAACCATGGCCGCGCGGTGCTCAGGTACATGCGGGCGTCCTTCGTTCGGCGCGCGGTGAGAAGAATGCCGGGCCCGAACGGCCCGGCATCCATCGCAGGACACGCAAGATCATTTAGTGCCCATCATGGGGATGAGAACCATGGATCCGCGCAGCGTGATGTGACTGTGGCCGCCACCCAGATGGGCCGGCCAATTGATCAGGAAGGTGCTCTCGTAGAGGCTGTTGACAGGACGGCCCTCACGAAGGCCGGTGAGCTGGTCCCCCAGACTGGAGGCGATGCGGCCGTCTCAACCGCCGCTGGCGCCGGCCCATAAGGAGCCGGGCAGGAAGTCGAGCTTGCCGAGCGCGCGCCAGCCGGAGTAGTCCGGCAGCACCTCGCAGTCGTCAGTGGCGACGGCGCGTACCGGCGAGAGCAGGCCGGGGTCGTGCCGCCCCTCGGTGATCAGGTTGTAGAGCTCCGGGAACACCATCTGCACGCCGTAGCGCACGCGCAGGTAGTGGCGCTCGTAGTCCATGACGCCGAGGTTGGCCTCCGGGCCGCTGTCCGGGTCCAGCATGATGCAGACCTGACCGGATTTGATGGACTCGGCACTGTTGAGCGGCATCTGCATGCCGTCGACGTCTGAGACGCCCCACAACCCGGCCAGGCGGAACATCACCTGCCGGTCCGGTTCGGGCAGAGCGCGTCGATCCGCGATGTCGTCCGGGCTGACCAGTAACTCGCCGTCCATCGTGCGGTCGACGGTCATGGCATCCCTCCAATCTCTTCTGGCAGTTCGCCAAGCCGTGTCGACCGTAACCCCGTACCCAGGTACCGCTTGCAACCCGCGATCCATCGACACACCCCATTGTGCGACGACGCCGTTACACTTCGCCTCCATAGCGGCGCGTACGACCGTGCAGGCCCGGTCGACGACCGAACGGGGGACGGACAGATGCAAGAGTCACTTCGGACCGGGGAACTGGCGAGGCTGGCCGGCGTCAACATCCAGACGCTGCGCTACTACGAGCGGCGCGGGCTGCTGACCCCGCCGGCGCGCAGTCATGGCGGCCACCGGCTCTATCCACGCGACGCTGTCGACCGGGTCCGCAAGATCAAACTGGCCCAGCGACTCGGCTTCAAGCTTGACGAGATCCCGATGCTGATCGACGTACCGCGCCGTACGCTGCCGCGCGGCCTGACCGAGCAGTTCGAAGGCAAGCTGGCCGAAATTGATCAACGAATCCACCACCTGCAGGAGATCCGCTCGCAACTGCTCGAGGTGGTGCGGGCGGGCTGCAGCAGCGTGACCGACTGCCGATGCGGCCTGGGGGATCTCCTGCACACCGCGGGTCACCACGCGGGTGCCGCGAGCTAGTACGCTGCCCGGCGGAGGTGTTCAGGTACCTGGTGGGCCTCCCCGCCTTCAAAGCGGGTGGGACGGGTAGTGCCCGTCCGGCGGGTTCGATTCCCGTCCACCTCCGCCAATCGACCAAACGACATGGTTCGATCGAGTCCGCTTGAGTTATGCTCGGTCGCGTCCGACTTGCGGCACACCGGGGGGACGCATGACGGGATTCCATGACGCACTGCAGACCGTTCTGGATAACGTCATTCGGCCGCAGGCGGCCACTGTGGACAGGGATGGGGCCTATCCTCGCGCCGGCATCACCGCGCTCGGCGAGGCGGGCCTGCTCGGGTTGACCAGCGCGCCGGAGGTCGGCGGCGCCGGCCTCGGCCTGGACGCGGCGGCCGAGGTGGTGGAGACCATCGCCGGGGTGTGCGGATCGACAGCGATGGTCGTCCTGATGCACTACGCCGCGACCGCCACCATCGAACGGCACGGGCCGCCGGACGTCCGCCGGGAGATCGCCGCCGGACGGCACCTCACCACGCTGGCGTTCTCGGAGCACGGCTCGCGGAGCCACTTCTGGGCGCCCCTTTCCACAGCCACCGCCACCGGCGACAAGGTCACCCTCAACGCCCGCAAGAGCTGGGTCACCTCGGCCGGCGAGGCCGACAGCTACGTCTGGTCCAGCCTGCCGTTGACCGGCGACGGCATGACGCTGTGGCTGGTGCCGGCACGGACCGCCGGCCTCGTGGTGGCCGGCCCGTTCGACGGCGTCGGCCTGCGCGGCAACGCCTCCCGCCCGATCACCGCGACGGACGCCCTCATCCCGGTCGACGCCGGGCTCGGCGCGGACGGCGCCGGGCTCGACCTGGCCCTGAGTGAAGTGCTGCCGGTGTTCACAGTGCTGAGCGCCGCGTTCTCGCTGGGGATCATGGAAACCCTGACAGGGCTGGCCACCGACCACCTCACCCACGCCCGACTCGAACACCTCGGGCAGACGCTTGCCGAGCAACCGGTGCCGAGGGCGTCCCTCGCCCAGGTGCGCACCCAGGTCGACGTGACCCGGGCGTTCCTGACCGCCACCCTCGCCGAGCTCGCGTCCGGCGGCCCCGCCGCCCCGCTGCGCGCGCTGCAGGTCAAGGCGGTCGCCGGCGAGACGGCGGTGTCGGTCGCGGGCGAGGTGATGCGGCTCGCCGGCGGTTCGGCCTTCCGCAAGGAGCTCGGCATCGAACGCCACTTCCGAGACGCGCTGGCGGCCCGGGTGATGGCGCCCACCACCGACGCCCTGTACGACTTCGTCGGCCGCGCCTCCCTCGGCCTGCCCCTGTTCGCCGAGGCCGCGTCATGACGACCGTCCTGATGGGCGCCGTCGCGTACGACCCCAAGGTCGTCTCGATCTGGAACGGGTTCCGCGCCTGGTTCGTGTCCGCCGGCCTGTCGTTCGACTACGTGCTCTACTCGAACTACGAGCGCCAGGTCGAGGACCTGATCGCCGGTCGGATCGACGCCGCATGGAACTCTCCGCTCGCCTGGGTCAGGGCCAGCCGGCTGGCCCGGTCCCAGGGCCGGTCGGTGACGGCGCTCGTCATGCGCGACACCGACCGCGACCTGGCCAGCGCCGTGGTCGTCCGGGCCGACGCCGGCATCACCTCGGTCGCCGACCTGCGCGGCCGCACTGTCGCCACCGGTGCCGTCGACTCGCCGCAGGCCACCCTGCTGCCGTTGGAACACCTGCGCCGTCAGGGCCTGTCGGCCGGCACCGACTTCACGGTCCGCCGCTTCGACATCGGCGTCGGCCTGCACGGCGACCACGTGGGTGGCGAACGCGACGCCGCCCGCGCCCTGATGGCCGGCGAGGTCGACGCCGCCTGCGTGCTCGACGCCAACCACCTGCTGTTCACCAAAGAGGGCGTGCTGCCGCCCGGCAGCACCCGGCTGCTCACCACCACCGACCTGTTCGACCACTGCAACATGACGGTGACCGGTGACGCGGAGCGGTTCGCGACGCTGCTGCGGGCGATGTCGTACGACGACCCGGCCGTTCGGCCGCTGCTCGACATGGAGGGCCTCACCTCCTGGGAAGACGGCCGCACCAGCGGGTACGCGCTGCTGGAGTCCGCCGTGACCGAGTCCGGTTTCTACGACGCCGAGGGACGGGTGACCGCAGCGGAATACCGGCCGTGAGACTCGACCTGGCCGGCCTACCGTTCGACACCGGTGGGCGCCTGCTGCTGCAGAAGGCCCTGGCCGGTCTCCCCCCGGGAAGTCGGGTGACAGTCACCGGCCGTGACCCGTTCCTGGCACTGCACCTGCGTGCCTGGTGCCGTTCGGCCGGGCACGGCACCACCCCGGCCGCCGCCGGTGCCGTCGAGGTCACGAAGGGGCGGCAGGACGCGGACCGCTGGGCGCGGGCCGAGCGGGCCGGTGAGCCGGGCGCTGTGGTCCGCCGGCCCCCGGCCCATTGGGGGCTTGCCGCACGCGGCGCGCGGCTCGAAGCCGGCGGTCCCGAGCCGGTGTACGACCTGGCCGACCGCGACATCGTCTGGGCCGACCTGGCCCCGCGCCTCTACGCGCACGCCGCCGCCGCGCAATGGGACCCGGCGACGGCGGTCCCCTGGGACACCGCGTTCACACTGCCCGCGGACGTCGAGGCGGCCGTCGTCCAGGTGATGACCTACCTGGTCGAGAACGAGCAGGCCGCCCTGGTCATCCCGGCCCGCCTGCTGACCCGGATCCATCCGCACTTCCGCGAGGTGGTCGGCCTGCTCGCCGTGCAGGCTGCGGACGAGGCCCGCCACGTGGAGGTCTTCACCCGCCGGGCGCTGCACAGCGGCGGCCAGATGGGCACCTCGTCGGCCGGCGGCCGGGCCTCCCTGGCGTCGCTGCTGGCCGAGCCCGACTTCACACTGGCCTCGTTCCTGCTCTCCGTCCTTGGTGAGGGCAGCTTCCTGAGCCTGCTCGCCTTTCTCGACCGTCACGCCCCCGACCCACTTACCCGCTCGGTGACCAGGCTGGCCCGGGTGGACGAGGCGCGGCACGTCGCGTTCGGCGTGGCGCACCTGGAACACCAGTCGGCGACGGACCGCACGATGCTGGGCCGGCTGCGCGATGCCATCGAACGGCGCCACGACGTACTCCTCGACACCGCCGGACTGAACCAGGACGTCTTCGATGCTCTGCTGCTGCTGGCCGCCGGCGACTGGTCCCCGGAGGCGCTGACCCGCGGGCACCGGGCCGTGCTGAAGCTGCAGGCCGACATGGACGAAACCCGCCGCCGGCACCTGACCCGCCTGGGTTTCCCCGACGACGAGGCGGCCGAACTCTCCGCCCTGCACACCCGCAACTTCATGTGAGACAGGCCCGCGCCCGCGCCGGCGGCGAGGTGGTCACCCACTCCCCCCGCTGACGGCCGCCATCATGATCAGGGTGCGTCGCCGCCGCCGACTCATGAGCGCGAAACAGGCGGTGAGCACCACCAACTCCAACTCCGCCCAGTCACCGGTGACCTCGACGCGGATCGGCCCGCCGAGTCGGCGGGGAAGGCGCACCGCGAGGCGGTGCCCGTCGCGTACCAGCTCACCACCGCTACGGCCGGGCATCCAGCGGGCCACCCCGCCGGGCCCCGGCACGTGCGACCGGCCCGGGTCGAGCCGGACCGGCACGCCGTACTCGCCCCGGGCGGTGAACCCGATCCGTCGGCGGCCGGTCGGTTCGACGGTCCAGCGGCCGGTGCCGGTGTGGATCTCACCGCACCGCCAGGTCCAGCCGGTACGCAGCGCAGCACGCGCCACGGTGTCGAGGACGAAGGCCCCGTCCTGTTTGCGTACGGTCAGTGCGGTCATCGGTTCGCCCCCGCCGGACGCGATCGGGGCAGGCCGAGGATGAGGATGACGCCGACGCTCAGGTGCAGCAGCGCGAGGGTCGCCTTCGCTCCCCCGCCCACACCACTGGGTGGCCCGACCACGAGCGACAACGCCAGGACCGCTACCGCGATCGAGGTCCACCAGACGCGGGAGCGGTCGGTGCCGCGTTCCAGCGCCGCGAGCAGCGCCCAGCCGCCCAGCGCCGCCACCGCCGCGGCCACGATGACCGCCGCCACCGTGATCTGCCGGGTCGAGTTCGCTGAGCTGACCGCCACATCGACGCCGGCCGCCGAGTGCAGGAGCGCGAACTCGGCCACCGCCACCACGATCGCGCCGGCCGCCACCGCGGCTCGGCCCAGGAGAAGTTTGTTGGTCATGGTCCGAGTGTGTGGACCGGGTCGGGCCCGACGCGTCGGCCCGGACGCCGTCGCGGCTACGTCTCCCGGCGGCGGGGCGTACTCCCAAAGAAGGTGGTCCGGCCCGCCGCGAGCCCAGTAGCCTGCGCGATATGGATGCGGCGACGTGCGAGGTCGAGCCGCCGCGGACGTGGCGTCACGTCCCGGTGGCAGTGACGACCGTGGCGATCGGCGCCCTCGTCGCGACAATGCTGTGGTCCGCCAGCCGGTCCAGCTCCGTCGACCTGGTCGGCGTCGACGTCGCGCTGGCGGTGGTCGCCCTGGCCCTCGTTCCGGTCGTCCTGCGCCGCCCGCAGATCGGCGGCGTGCTGGCCGGCCTGCTCGTCGCGCTCTCCCCGGTGGCCACGCCGGTGGCCAGCTTCGCGGTGCTGATCGTCGCCCGCAACCTGCCGTTTCGGCGGGCGGCGGCGGTGGCCGCGGTCGGCGTGGCGGGCGAGGCGGCGCAGGCGATCTGGCGACCGGTGCCCAGCCTGCCGTACGGGTGGCGGCTGCTGCTGATGACGATCGCGTACGCGGCCCTGCTCGGTTGGGGCACCTGGGCGCGGGCCCGCAACGCCCTGCTGGCGGCGCTGCGGGACCGAGCGCGGCGGGCCGAGCAGGAGCAGGAACGACGCGTCGGCGAGGCGCGGGCGGCGGAGCGCAACCGGATCGCGCGGGAGATGCACGACGTGCTGGCCCACCGGTTGTCGCTGCTGGCGGCGGCGGCCGGCGCGATGGAGTACCGACCGGACGCGCCGCCCGAGCGGCTCAGCGCCGCCGCCGGGGTGATCCGGGCCAGCGCACATCACGCCCTCGACGAGTTGCGCGAGGTCATCACCCTGCTGCGCAACGACGACGCCGAGTCACCGACCGACGCACCACCCGGACAGACCCTCGCCGACCTGCCGCGCCTGGTCGACGAGGCGCGGGCGGCCGGGCAACAGATCGAGGTCGACGACCCGTTCGGCCAGCCGGTCGAGGTCCCCCCGACGGTCGGCCGCACCGGGTACCGGATCGTGCAGGAGGCACTTACCAACGCCCGCAAGCACGCCGCCGGCCAGCCGGTCCGGCTGGTGCTCGGCGGCGGGCCCGGCTCCGGCCTGAGCATCGCGGTGAGCAACCCGACCACACCCGACGGCGGCGCCACCGCCGGCACCGGCACCGGCCTGATCGGCCTCGCCGAACGGGCCGCGCTCGCCGGCGGTCGGGTCGCCCACCAGGTCGACGCCACGGGTCGGTTCCACCTCACCGCGTGGCTGCCGTGGCCGAGGTGACCGCGCCGATCCGGGTCGTCATCGTCGACGACGATCCTCTCGTACGGGGAATGCTCACGCTGATGCTCGACGGCGCCGACGGGATCGCCGTCGTGGGCGAGGCCGCCGACGGCGCCACGGCGATCACGGCGGTGGACCGGCACCAGCCCGACGTGGTGCTGATGGACATCAGGATGCCCGGCGTCAACGGCATCACCGCCACCGAGCGCCTGCGGCGCCGCCACCGGCCACCCGAGATCATCGTGCTCACCACGTTCGACACGGACGAGCACGTGCTGCGAGCCCTCCGCGCCGGAGCGAGCGGCTTCCTGCTCAAGGACACCCCGCCCGAGCAGATCAGTCAGGCGGTCCGCGCGGTAGCCGCCGGGAACCCGATGCTGTCTCCGGGCGTGACGCGCCGCCTCATGCAGCGGGTCGCCTCCGGGGCCGAGTCCTACGAGCAGGCGCACGAACGGTTGGCCCTGCTCACACCCCGGGAACGCGACGTCGTGCTGGCCATCGCACAGGGGCGCGCCAATGCCGAGATCGCCAGCGACCTGCTGATGAGCGTGACGACGGTGAAGGCCCACGTCTCGCACATCCTGACCAAGCTGGACCTCGACAACCGTACCCAGATCGCCCTGCTCGCCCACGACGGCCGGCTCCTCTGACCCGCCTCGCCGGCTCGCCGGACCAGCGGCGTCGGCCGGACCAGCACGGCGAAACGGACCACCACCCCCGGCAGGGCGCGCCACGGCGTGATCCGCATCGATGGTCAGACCTGTGGGCCGGCGCCTCGCGCGACGGCTGGTCCCGCAAAAATCGGCATGGCGACCGCAGGGCATGCAGTGCATAAGATCCCTACATGCCCGGATACCGCGACTTCCAGTCAGACCTGAGGTTTCTGCCGACGCTGGTCATCGCTCCCGATGGGGACTCGATCGCCTACGTCGATGACGCCAACGGTCAGTTCAACCTCGTCACACAGGCACTGTCGACAGGCGCCACGCGTCGCCTGACCGCCGGCACCGACTCGACGGTCCGGCGGGTGGCCTGGCATCCCGGCGGTGAGTGGCTGTTGTTCCTCGCCGACGACAACGGGGACGAGAACACGCAGTTGCACCGGATCGACTCCGCCGGCGGAACCCCGGTGCAGCTGACCGACACGCCGGAGGTGCAGTATTCGGCCGCCCTCGGCGAGCCGTTCTCGCCCGACGGCCGGTTCGTCGCCTACTGCGGCAACGACCGGAACCCCGCCGACCAGGACGTGCTGGTGCTCGACGTGTCGACCGACGAGGTGCGCCGGATCTACACCGGCGGCGGGAGGGCCTACCCCGGGTACTGGTCTCCCGACGGATCCCGACTCACCGTCGCCGAATGGCGGACCACAAATGGTGACCACCTCGTACATGTCGTCTCCCTCGATGGCTCCGAGCCGCGCTCGTTGACACCGCACAGCGGGGTCGCGACCTACTGGTTGGGCCCGTGGTTGAAGGACGGCGACGGCTTCCTGGTCATGTCGAATGTCGACAGGGAGTTCACCGGGCTCGCGGTGATGGACGCGACGACCGGAGCCCTCACCTGGCTGGACACTCCTGAGTGGGACGTGGAGGAGGTCGCTCTCTCCGGCGACGGCCGGGTGCTGGTGTGGAACGTCAATGTCGACGGTTTCTCCCAACTGCGCGGACGCGATCTCATCACCGGGGCCGACATCCGGATGCCGGAGCTGCCCGCCGGCGCGGCTACCGGGCTGACCGTGTCCGAAGACGGGCGTTTCGTCGTGCTGCGGCTCTCCACGGCAACCCGTCCGTGGAACATCCTCCTGATTGATCTCAAGGACGAAGAGTTCAGGTGGCTGAGCGACGCTCGGCCGGTCGCCGCCGACCCCGCCACCTTCCGCCAGCCGACGTTGGTCCGCTATCCGGCGCAGGACGGCCGCCAGATCCCGGGATACCTCTACCGCCCCGAACGCCCCGGGAAGGCCGGAGTCCTGATCTCGATTCACGGCGGGCCTGCCTGGCAGGAGTTGCCGGTCTACATGCACGACGGCTTCTACCAGTATCTCCTGGCCCACGGCCTCGGTGTCTTCGCGCCCAACGTCCGGGGCTCCCTCGGCTACGGTCGCACCTACTCGGACCTGGTCAACCGTGACTGGGGCGGGGGCGATCTGACCGACCTCGCCGACGCCGTCGCCTACCTGCGTACCCAGGAATGGGTCGACCCCGACCGCATCGGCGTCATGGGTGCGTCCTACGGCGGCTTCGCGGTGTTGTCGTGTCTCAGCCGCCTGCCGGAGCTCAACTGGGCTGCCGGGGTCGACCTCTATGGACCGAGCAACCTGGTCACGCTGGCGAAGGCGTCGCCTCCGACGTGGCGTTCGTTGGTGGCCGCGGTGATCGGTGACCCGGAGACCGACGCGGATCGGTTGCTGGCACGCTCACCGGTGACCCACGCCGACCGGATCGAGGCACCCCTGATGGTCATCCAGGGTGCCAACGATCCTCGCGTTCCACGGCACGAGAGCGACCAGATCGTCGACCGACTGCGGTCGCGTGGCGTGGAGGTGCGCTACGAGGTCTTCCCGGACGAAGGCCACGGCCTGCTCCGCCGTGACAACCAGGCCAAGGCCTTCGCGGATGCCGGTGAGTTTCTCATCAAGCACCTCGGCGGCTGAGGCCGACCGAGCAGGAGCGGCCGCGCCACGCGAGCGGGACGCGGCCGCTGGCCGGATGGGAGTTTCTCGCCCACCCGCCCCGAACTCCCTGTCAGGCGATCCGGAAGGGGTTCTTGGTGCTGCCGCTCAGTGCCCCGGCGCGCACCAGTCACAGGCCTTGGCGACGACCGGCGCGGGCTGCGAGCCCGCCGACGACGGTGCGGCCAACTGGGGAACGCCGGCAGCGAGTGCCACGGCCAGAGTAGCTACCACGATGGTGATGCGCTTTCTCAACGGTCAACCTCCTAGGCTGGTATTCCCACGAACAGGGATGCTAGCCCCTTTCCCATTCACTGTGGGGCAGCAGCCTTCGGCGCGGTCACCCCGAGTCGCCGAAGAGTTCGGCAATGGTCCGCCGGATGAACGCTTCCACGATCGACGGCCTTGGCTGCTGCACCAGCCGAAGCGCCTCATCGAGCGCAGCTCGCGCCTGCGCCATGTCGCCCGTCCGGTGGTGACAGATGCCCAGTCCGCGTAGTGCCTGAGCCTGCCCGTTCCGATCCTTGAGCAGCGTGGTGATCGTCAGAACCTGGTCGAACAGCGGGGCTCCCTGCTCGTGCCGGCCTGACCTCAGCAGGAGCATGCCCTGCCAGAACAGGGCCTGCCCACGGCCCATCGGCGGGCAGCCGAGCGTCTCGTAGATCTCAAGGGACTCGGTCAGGTACGCCGTGGCCTGCTCCTCGTCGCCGAGATCCATGCAGGCTTGGCTCATGCCGCGCAGAACGAAGGCGACGCCGCCCGGGTCATCGGCCTCGCGCAGACCCGCCAGCGCCAACGAGTAGCGGTCCAGGGCCGCGTCGGGACGGCTCTGAAAACGCATCACCATGGCGAGGTAGGCGTCCACCGACGCAGCGCCGTGGGTGTCCTCCACAGCCTCGAAGAGCCCTCTCGCTCGGTGGAGGTATTCATCGGCCCTGTCGAACTCCTGGCGGTCGAGAGCCAGCATCCCCATTCGATAGGAAACAGCTGCCTGGCCTCGAGCGTCATTTCCCTTTTGCGCGCTCTCCCCGGCCATGTCCAGTACGCGTTGCCAGTCGTCGTACTGGCCGCGGAGCGGGAAGAGCGGCGAGGCGGCGCAGGCGAGATCCCAGGCGGTCTCGCTCAATCCCTCTCGCGCCACTCGATCGACAACCGACACGATCGTCGACCGCTCGACGTCGAACCACTCGAGCAGCTCGGTCGTTGACGTTCCGACGAGGGTCTCGTCGACCTTCCACCGTTGGGTAGCACCCCGCACCGTGAGGCTGAGCCCGCCGTACAGCGCGTGGATGAGTCGCTCGATGACGTCCAGGGTGGCGCCGTAGGCGCGGGCGCGCGCCGCCGACAACTCCTCGGGGCGGGCCTCCAGCGAGGCCCGCTCCCTGGCGAAGAGACGTACCAGGTCGTGCAGCCGGTAACGCGGTTGACCAGACGCCGAGCGACCGGCGAAGTCCATCAGTTGGGCATCTATCAGCTGCTCAAGCAACTCGTCGGTCCGCTCGGCAGTGGTGGCGAGCAGCGCGGTGGCGAGCCAGACACTGACCTCGGGAAGGTCGATGTCACCCAGTCGGCACAGCAGCGTCCGCGCCGCCGGGCTCAGCCCCTGGTAGCTCAGGGCGATGCTCGCGCGGACGTCGAGGTGCCCGTGGGAGAGCTGATCCAGTCGGATGCGTTCGTCGTCGAGCATCCGGACAAGCTTGTCGACGGTCCAGTGGGGCTTCGCTGCGAGTTTGGCACCAACGATCCGGATCGCCAACGGCAGGTACGCGCAGCGGCGGATCAGGGAGGCGGTGGACATCTCGTCGAGCACGGCACGTGGGCCGGCGAGCCGGGACAGCAGCGCTACAGCGTCCTGGGCTTCCATCACCTCGAGAGCCAGGCCGCGGGCACCGAGGGTGGGGCCCAGCCGGGCCCGGCTGGTGACGATCACCCCGCACGAAGCGCCGCCGGGAATGAGGGGCAGCAGCTGGTCGTCGTCGGCGGCGTTGTCGAGCAGGAGCAGTATCCGCCGGTCGGCGAGCAGCCCCCGGTAGAGGTCCACCCGCTCGTCGAGGTCGGCGGGTAGGTGCAGCCCGTCGACGCCGAGTGTGCGAAGGAACCGGCCGAGGACCTCGAATGAATCCAGTGGCCTGCTGCTGTCCATCCCGTGGAGGTTGACGTAGAGCTGTCCGTCCGGAAAGGAGCCGACAAGTCGGTGGGCGACGTGGATGGAGAGCGCGGTCTTGCCGACCCCGGCGGGCCCGGAGATCACGGCGATGCGCGCTCCGTCGCCGGGACCCAGCACGACCTGCTCGACAGCGGCCACCTCCGACTCTCGCCCGGAGAAGTCGGCGATGTCCGCGGGAAGGTTCCGCGGCGTGCTGAGTTGGAACCCGGCCGACGAACTCGGCGGATCACCGCCAGCGTGAGGTGGCGGCTGCGCGGTGGCGACCGCCGCACGGCTGTCGCCCTCCGCGACCTGGTTGTCAGCGCCCCGCAGAACCGCCAGGTGGATGGCCTGGATCTCGCTGGAGGGGTCGGTGCCCAGTTCATCCCGCAGCCATCGCCGCCAGCGGTCGAAGGACTGCAGTGCCTCGGGACCTCGCCCGGCCGCGGCGAGGGCACGCATCATCTGACCAATCAACCGCTCCCGGGTCGGGTGCTGGCTGACCAGCTCGACAACCTCGTCGACGACCTGCCGATGGTTACCGAGCCGTAGCTCGATGTCGAACAGGTCTTCTGTAGCGGTCAGGCGCATCGCTTCGAGGCCCTGACTCAGGATGGCCTGGGTGTCCGGCGGTAACCAGCCACCAAGTACCGGCCCGCGCCAGAGCGCCAACGCCGACCGAAGCAACATCCGTGACTCCACCTCGGAGCCGCAGTCCCGCCAGCCGCTGAACATGTCCCGGAAGCGCCGTGCGTCGACCTGCTCGGGTGCAGTCCGCAGGACATAACCACCGCTGACCGTCTCCAATGACGCGGGCGGATCGGGACGCTCAGCGAGGTCGAGGATCGCACGGACCTCGGACAACCGGGTCTGGACGACTGCCCGTGCTCGCGCGGGCGGACGTTCTCCCCACAGCAGGTCGATCAGCCGATCGCCGGTAACCAGCTGGTTTGCCTCCAGCGCGAGGATCCCCAGGAGCACCCGCTGCTGACGTCGAGCGAAGTGCAGCTGGCTCCCACCACTCCACACCTCGACCGGACCCAGCACCCGGAATTCCACCACGTCCTTCCCAGTGCCCAGCGCTGTCGAATGTGACGTGTCCCAGCGTTGGGAAGAATACGGGAAGGATACGGAAAGTGCTCTCGATGATCCTCCTTGGGACCGCTGCGGAGGGGCCTCGGTACCAGTGCCGTGCGAAAGACGACGACGATGTCGACCATCCTGCGTCGGCTGTCGGATGACGGGGGCGCACGGCGCGCAGACACCCGATGGCCCCCTCCGCACCGGTCAGTGTGCTGGCGACGCTCAGGGCGGCCGTGGGATCGGCCCGGTCATTGCCGTCCGCCGGCTCGGTGCACAGCGCCAACCGTTCGAAGGGCAGCCCTGCCGAGCGGAACGGGCCGGGCGAGGCAGCGCCCCACCACCGTCCGACTCGATCAGATGCTCGCTCGGCAAGACCGCCTCCTCAGAACCGCGCCGATGGAACAGGGTGCCTCAGTGCTTGACGACGCGCAGACACGAGGAAGCGACCCAGTAGGACGCGCCAGTCGGGTCGTCCCACAGTTGGACCTGGTCGCTGCCGGCGGCGAAGGCCAACACGTCGGCCCAGGTACCGACCGGCACCGTACGCACCGGCTGGGTCAGGGCCGAGTCGGCGTACACGGTCGTGGTCGGGCTGCAGATCGTGGTGTACGGGTACCTGTACGCGGCCTGGGCGGGGCCGGCGACGGCGACCGCCGCCACCATGCCGGCGGTCAGGCCGGCGGTCAGGCCGATGGTCGTGATCCTGCGCATGAGACACCTCGTTCGGTCGGGGATGGTCAGCTCTCGATTCTGGTCAGCCAGAGACGCCGGCACATGTCGCGCAAACATGTCGCGCAAACCAGTGACCGGTGCCCGACGAAGGTTGCACCTCTGCTGCCCTGCCCACCGCGCGCGATCCGACCGGGCGGATCGCCACGACCGCGACGGAAGGGCCACACCGGCGACACCGGGTGCCGTGCGGCGGCGGCACCCGGCGACCGGGTGCACCGCGAGCGCCAGCGCGAACGAGCGGCAGCCTGCCGGCACGCTGTCCGCCCTACCGCGGCCGTCGCGGTTTTCGGGATGGCGAGAGACCCTTCGGGTGAACGATGATGGCTGGTCCGCGGAGATTGATGAAGCTGTCGCCATCGTCGTCCCGCGTTGGCCGCGCTGGGCCCGGTCGCAGGTAGGCCCACACGAGACCGGGTCAGATCTCCCCGACCGCAGAGTGGCAGGTCACCGCCGGACGGACCGTCCCTGAACGGATCGGAGAGTTCATGAGAGCCGCATGGGACCGGATCGCGGCACGGAACCGGTTGCTCCGGCTACTGGTACGCGGCGGCGCCCGGCCGGCGGGAGCCCTGTTCGCGCTTCAGGCACTCGGGGCGGTTCTGCCGGCCCTGCACGCTCTGGCGGTCGGATACCTCGTGGCGCGGCCGAGCCCGGCCAGGGCCTGCATCGTCGCCGGCCTGCTCTTTCTCGACCAGACCGGCTGGTTGCTCCGCACGGCGCTCGGCACGCTTGTCGCCCGGCGGATCGATGGCAGCCTACGCGCGACCGTCCGTTCCCTCGCGGCCTCGGCGCCCGGTCTCGGCGAGTTGGAGAGCGCCGAGTTCCAGGACCGCGCCGAGCGGGTGATCGACGGAGGCGTCAGCATGAGCCGCCGCCGCTCGGCCGGCGCCGCGGCGGTCGGCCAGCTGACCCTGTGGTTCCGGATGGTCGGCGCGGCCGCCGCGACCCTCCTGCTCGCCCGGTTCTCACCAGTCCTGGCGGTGTCGTTGCTCGTGGTCTCGCTGGGTGTACGGACGATGCTGCGCCGGCAGTGGATCGGGCTGATCGACGTGCTCGACGCCGACCCGGTCAGTCAACGCAAGCTGCTCTACCTCTCCGAACTGGCGGTCACCGCGGCGTCACACGACGTCCGAATGTACGGCTTGACGGACTGGCTCGGCATGCGCTTCCGGGCGATGGGCATGATCGCGTACGGGAAGGTATGGCGTGGCCTGTGGAGCGTGCTGCGCCGGCAGTGGTTGACCTTCGTCCTGATCACCGCGATGGCCGCCGCAGCACTCGCCGTGCCCGCGATGGCGACCGCCGACGGCAGGCTGCGACCCGACGAGCTGATCACCTACGTGCTGGCGGCCTGGGGGATCTTCGCCATCTCCGGCATGGGCTTCGAGGCTTACGACATCGAGTACGGCCTGCGCGGCATGCAGGCAACTGAGGAACTGACCGCCCGGTACGCGGGCACCGCCCCAGGCGTCGAAGGGCCAACGGCGACGGGCGGGCCACCGACGGTCTGCCTCGAGGACGTCGTGTTCACCTACCCCGGCCGACAGCGACCAACGCTGGACGGGCTGTCGTTGACGCTTCATCCCGGTGAGAAACTCGCCGTGGTCGGTGCGAACGGCGTCGGCAAGACCACCTTCGTGAAGCTGCTCTGCGGGTTGTACCGCCCCGACAGCGGCCGGATCACCGTCGACGGACGAGAGCCTTCCCTCCCGGAGTGGCGCCGCCGGACGACGGTGCTCTTCCAGGACTTCGTTCGCTACCCCGCCAGCCTGCGCGACAACGTGGCGCTCGGCGCGCCTGAACTGCCCGTGAACGACGACGCCGTACGGAAGGCACTCGACCTGGCCGGCGCGGGTGCGCTGGTGGACGCCCTGCCCGACGGGCTGGACACCTCGATGTGGCGCGAGGGCGACGACGGCACCGACGTCTCCGGTGGCCAGTGGCAACGCATCGCTCTCGCCCGTGCCCTCTACGCCGTGCACGCCGGCCGCCGACTGATCGTGCTCGACGAGCCGACGGCACACCTCGACGCGCGGGCCGAAGCGGAGTTCCACGAGCAGGTCGTCAGCCGGGTGCCCGACGTGACGACCGTGTTGATCTCCCACCGTCTGTCCACCGTACGTCCCGCGGACCGCATCGTGCTCTTGCGCGACGGGCGGGTGGCGGAGAGCGGAAGTCACAGTGAGCTGCTCGCCGCCGGCGGTGACTACGCCCGGTTCTTCGCCTTGCAGGCCGGAGCATTCCACTACCGAGCGGAGTCGCGATGAGAAACTGGCTGCGTCTCCTGCGGCGCATCGTCCGGTTGGCTCTGCGCGTCGACCGCCGCAACTCGATCCTGATGCCGTTCCTCATCCTCAGCCAGGGTGGCGTCGTCGCCGCGACCGCGCTCAGCCAGCGCCTGCTCGTCGACGCAGCCACCGCCCGGCTGGCCCTCGGGATCGCCGGTGCCGTGCTGCTGGGTGCCGCGGCGCAGGGCATCGGCGGTGCGCTGGGCCGCGTGCAGGGCAACGTCCTGCTGTACCTCAACGGTCGCGTGCAGCTGGCGCTCAGCGAGGAGATCCAACGGACGGTGTCCGGCATCCCCACGGTGGCCCACGTCGAGCAGAGCGCGCATCTCGACCGGCTGAACCGGTTACGGATGAGCACCGGGTCGCTGGCGGCGCTGCCCTGGTCGGTGCTCGGCGCCACAGCCACCACAGCCAGCCTCCTGCTCAGCCTCGCCCTGCTCGCCTCGGTGAGTCCGGGGCTGTGCCTGCTCGGCCTGCTGGGCGTGCCGCTCATCCTGGCCGCCCGCCGGGCCGACCGGCGGCTGCGCGAGGTCCGGGACGCCACTGCACAACTCGTCCGACACGAACAGCGACTTCACCAGATGTGTGTCACTCCCGAGCCGGTCAAGGAACTGATCATCGCCGGGAGCGCCGGCGAGTTGGGCCGGCGGGCCGGAGCGTTCTGGGACGCGGCGACGGACCGGGAGGCGTCCGAACAACTTCGTGGGGTGGCCGTGCAGTCGCTCGCGTGGCTCGGATATGCCGCGGGTCTGCTGATCACACTCCTGGTCGTCGGAAACCTGGCGCGTGAGGGCCGGGCCAGCGCGGGTGACGTGGTTCTCGTGGTCGCCCTCGCGACCCAACTACTGATGCAGCTCCGGGCCGCACTCGACGGCTTCAGCACGGTGGCCGAGGCGAGCCAGGTCGTCCGCCACTACTGGTGGCTGCGCGACTATGCGCAGCGGTACGCGCGGCCCGGAGTCGCCGCGCCAGCCACGCTCACCTCCGGAATCACGCTGACCGGCGTCAGTTTCCGATACCCGGGTGCGCCAGCCGACGTCCTACACGACATCGACCTGGACCTGCCGGCGGGCCAGACCGTGGCGCTGGTGGGTGAGAACGGCGCCGGTAAGTCGACGCTGGTGAAGCTCCTCGCCGGCATCTACGATCCGACCGCGGGGCAGATCAGCGTGGACGGCATACCGATGAGTCGGATCGACCGGACCGGCTGGCAGAACCGCACCTCCGGGGTCTTCCAGGACTTCTCCCGGTTCTATCTGCTCGTCCGAGAGTCCATCGGTGTGGGGAACATTCGCCGGATCCGGGACAGGGCGGCTGTCGCCGAGGCCGCGGAGCGCGCCGACGCGGCACCCGTCGTGGCCGGGCTGCCCCACGGCCTGGAAACCCCACTCGGCTTCGGCGGCAGCGAACTGTCCGCCGGCCAGTGGCAGAAGGTGGCACTCAGCCGCTCGCTGCTGAAGAACGACGGGACAACGCTCTGCGTGATCCTCGACGAGCCGTCCGCGGCGCTGGATCCGCTGTCCGAGCACAATCTGTTCCTGCGCTATCTCGAGCAGGTGCGCTCCGCCACACTGCGCGGCGCCGTCGTCGTGCTGGTGTCACACCGGTTCACCACCGTACGGATGGCGGACCGGATCGTGGTGCTGCGCGACGGCCGCATCGCCGAGACGGGCAGCCACGCCGAACTGATGGCCACCGGCGGTGTCTACGCCGAGTTGTACGGGCTCCAGGAACGGGCATACCTCGGCGACCCGGGCTAGGGGTCCTGCATCCATTCCGCTGGATGCGGTTCGCTTATCGTTCTTCCCGTTTCCGCTCCCGCCGAGGAGCCGGTGGGCGCGTGATGGTGATGGCGGTCGCCTGCGGCCCGCTGGCCGCATCGGTCAGCGAGTGGCGCGCGACACAGGTCGAGGGACACCGCCGGCAGCAGGTGGTCGAGGCGGTACGGCGCCCGGCGCCCGGTACGATGGGTTCCGGTGCGCCGGGAAGTCTGGTCGGCAGATGGATCCGACCTGTCTTCCGAAAGTTGGCCCGCTTGTGACGTCGAACCCCCAGTCGCCCCCTCGTGTCCTCGGTCGTGGTTCCTGGGCTGAGGCACGGCGCATCGCCGCTGTGCTGCGCAAGGAGACGATCGGTGGCGCGCTGCTGCTGATCGGTGCGGTCCTGGCGCTGATCTGGGCCAACTCGCCATGGGCGCACAGCTACCAGGCGATGACGGCGCTCACCGTCGGGCCGCACGCGCTGCACCTCGACCTTTCGCTGGCGACGTGGGCGGCCGACGGGTTGCTGGCGATCTTCTTCTTCGTCGCTGGTCTCGAACTCAAGCGCGAGTTCGTCGCCGGTGATCTGCGTGATCCCCGCCGGGCCGCGGTCCCGGTAGCCGCCGCGGTCGGCGGCGTACTCGTGCCGGCCCTGCTGTACCTGGTGGTGAACTGGGATGGCGCGAGAAGGGGATGGGCGATTCCGACCGCCACCGACATAGCGTTCGCCCTCGCCGTACTGGCGGTGATCGGCCGGCATCTGCCGACTGCGCTGCGGACCTTCCTGCTGACCCTGGCAGTGGTGGACGACCTGCTGGCGATCGTCATCATCGCGGTCTTCTACACCGCGCACCTGTCGGTGCTGCCGCTGCTGGCCGCGGCGGTGCCGCTGGGCTTGTTCGCGGTGCTGGTGCAGCGTCGGGTGCGCTCGTGGTGGCTGCTCCTGCCGCTGGCGTTCGCCACCTGGGCGCTCGTGCACGCCTCCGGCGTGCACGCCACCGTCGCCGGGGTGCTGCTCGCCTTCGCCGTCCCGGTGCTGCGCTCCACTGGCGCCGGCCCGGGGCCGGGCCTGGCCGAGCACTTCGAGCACCGCTTCCGGCCGATCTCCGCCGGCGTCGCGGTGCCGGTGTTCGCGCTGATGTCCGCCGGAGTGGCAGTCGGCGGGCTCGACGGCTTGGCGGAGGCGCTCACCGACCCTGTCGCAGTAGGCATCATGCTCGGTCTGGTCGTGGGCAAGCCGATCGGTATCCTGCTCGCGACCTGGCTCGTCGCCCGGTTCACCCGGGCCCGGCTGGACGCAGGGTTGGCATGGATCGACGTGGCCGGGCTGGCCGTGTTGGCCGGCATCGGTTTCACCGTCTCGCTGCTGATCGGCGAACTCGCCTTCGGTATCGGCAGCGACGCGGACGGCCGGGTCAAGATCGCGGTGCTGGCAGGCTCCCTGATCGCGGCCGCGCTCGCCATGATCATCTTGCGGGTTCGCAATCGCGTGTACCGGCAGATCTACGAGGCCGAGCAGGTCGACAGTGACCGCGACGACGTTCCCGACGTCTACCAGAGATAGGTCCACCGCGGGTGGGGGCGCCCGGCGGCATCCGCGCGGTCAACGCGGTGTCCCGGGCGTATCGTCGGTGCATGCGCGCGAGCGATGTGGCAATCTCGATGGAAACCGTTACCGAGGACATGCCGGCCCGGGAGGCCGCACGGATCCTGGCGGCGCAGGACCTACCCGGTCTGATCGTGGTGGACACCATGGGCCATCCATCGACGGTGCTGGCCGGCACGCAGGTGCTGCGGATGGCGCTGCCGTCCTACTGCCAGGACGATCCGGCGCTGGCCCGGGTGCTCGACGAGGCCGCTGCCGACGTGATCCTGGACGGCATCGGTAGCCGCACCGTCGCGGACCTGCTGCCCCGCAACCGTCCGGACCTGCCGGCGGTCAGCGCCGACGCCACCCTGCTCGAGGTCGCCTCGGTGATGGCTCGGTCGAACGTGCCACTTGTCGCTGTCGTCGACAGCGACCGGGTAATGACCGGTGCGATCACCCTGGACGGACTGCTCGACCGGATGCTCGGCACCTGAGCGTCAGAAGAACCGCAGCCACAGGTACGGCACGGCCATCGCCACCGAGATCACGGTGACGATGAGACCGTACTTCGTGAACCCCCAGAACGTGATCTTGTGCCCGGCCCGCTCGGCGATACCGAGGACCACCACGTTCGCCGAGGCGCCGACGGCGGTGGCGTTGCCGCCGAAGTCGGCCCCGATGGCGAGCGCCCACCACAGCACCTGAGCCTTGCCGAGCCCACCTTCGGCGTTCACCAACTCGCTCACGATCGGGCTCATCGTCGCCACGTAGGGGATGTTGTCCACGATCGCCGACAACCCGGCCGACGCCCACAGCAGGAGCATGGTGGCCGGCCACAGCTTGCCCTCGACGGCCTCGGTCGCCGACCGGGCGATGCTGTCGATCACCCCGGTCGCGACCAGGGCCCCGACCATGATGAACAGGCCGGCGAAGAACACCAACGTCGGCCACTCGACGTCCTTGGCCACGTCTTCGGCGTTCAGCCGCGACAATGCCAGCAGCAGCAGGCCGCCGAGTATGGCCACCACCGATGGCTCCAGGTGCAGCACGGTGTGCAGGCTGAACGCGAGCAGCACCGCGCCGAGGACCACCAGGCTGATCACGACGAGGCGGCGGTCGCGGATCACGTCCGCCTCCCGCAGCGCCATCACCCGCGCGGCACGCTCGGCGTCGTAGCGGAATGCCTTGCGGAACATGATCCGGCAAAGGCCGATGAACACGACGAGCACGATCAGCACCAACGGGGCCATGACGTTCAGGAAGTCGGTGAAACTCAGCCCCGACCGGCTGGCGATGATGATGTTCGGTGGGTCGCCGACCAGGGTGGCCGCACCACCGATGTTGGACGCCATGACCTCGGCGATCAAAAACGGAATCGGCGGCACGTCGAGCCGCTCGCAGACCAGTAGCGTCACCGGCGCCACCAGCAGCACCGTGGTGACGTTGTCCAGCGCCGCCGACACCACGGCGGTCACCACGACCAGGATGACCATGATCGGGAACGGGCGGCCCCGGGCCTTCTTGGCGCTCCAGATCGCCAGGTACTCGAACAGGCCGGTGCGTTTCAGCACGCCGACGATCAGCATCATCCCCAGCAGCAGGAAGATGACGTTCCAGTCGATGCCCGCCTCTTCGGAGAAGAACGCGTGCTCGGCGTCGGTCGCCCCGATCGCCAGCATGATCGATGCACCACCCAGGGCCACCGCCACCCGGTTGATCTTCTCGGTGGCGATCAGGACGTAGGCGGCGGCGAACACGGCCACCGCGACCCAGGCCAGGGTGCTCATTCGGCGATTCTCCTGTTCTGGTCAGCCGCCATCGCAACGCCGACCAGGCTTCCCGGCACACCTGAGATCAACCTATCAGCCTGGGCGGTCGGCAACGGGCGTGCAGGCCCTCGGCGGAAAGGCGCAACCCGAGCGGGCGGCCGGTGTGGCGGAGGGCCCCCCGACCTCCACCAGCTGAGGCCGCTGGGTTGAGTTGGGATCAACCAGAGGCGATCAGTGGGAGGTAGTCGGCGCGTACCAGGGGTCGGTCGGACAGCGAGCCGTCGGCGCGGGGTACGGCCAATGGCCTGCCGTCGCGCAGGAACATCACGGAGGTGATGTCGTCGCGGCTGGTGAGGGTGCACACGATCTGCCCGAAGGCGAGGACCTCGTCGCTGCGGCCGGCGTCGTCGCCGGGTTCGTCGACAGCGACCTGGGCCTGCGCGCCAGTCACTGTCACACCTGCGGCGTTCACCGCTCCCGGCAGCGCGCTGGTGAGGTCGTTGTCGCGTTCCGCCGCCGTGGGTCCGCCGAGCAGGTCCCGTAGCTGGCCTTCGATCCTGGCTGGGCGGTCGACGCGTCGGGCCACCGGGATGATCCGATTGTCGCGGACCAGGCAGAGCGTCTCGGTGGCGGGGCCGGCCGGCGCGATCGCATCGGCTGGTGCCGACCGCTGGAACGGGCCCGGCGGGGGCTGCACGGCACGGGGTGCGTCGTCGGTGGGAATCCCACAACCAGTCAGCGCCGCGACGAACGCCACTGCGACGAGATACCGAGGGTTCATGTCAGACAGTCCATCAGGGTGACGCGGAAGCGGGCGCCGCCGCCGGGGCGGTCGGAGACGGTGATGTGACCGCCGTGCGCGGCAGTGTGCTGGCCGACCAGGGCAAGGCCGAGCCCGGTGCCGTCACCGGCACCGCGGGTGTGGGCGGCTCGACCGCGAACGAAGCGTTCAAAGATCACCTCGCGGTCCTCGACGGGCACACCCGGGCCGTCGTCGTCGACCTCGATCACACCAGCGCTGCCGTCGCTACCGAGCCGGATGGACGTCGGGCCGCCGCCGTAGGTCACGGCGTTGTCGAGCAGATTCGCCAGGACCTGCGCGACGCGTCGCCTGTCGATCCGCCAGGTCGCGGGCGTGGCCGGCGCGAGGTGGACGATCGAGCCCGGCAGGTCGAGAGCGTCGCAGGCGTCGCGGGCCAGCGCCGTCACGTCCACCAGGGTGCGATCGGCGGGCTGGTCGCTGCGGGCCAGGTCGATCAGGTCGTTGACGAGCCGCTGGAAACGATCGATCTCGTCGGCGACGAGCCCGGCCGCGAGGGCGGTTCGCTCGTCCTGGTGTTCGCGGCGGCGGGCCAGGACGCTCGCCGCCGCGGCCAGGGTCTGCAACGGGGAGCGCAGTTCGTGGCTCACGTCGGCGGCGAAGCGGCGGTCGCGTTCGATGCGCTGGGCGAGCCGGTCGACCATCTGGTTGAACGAGGACGACAACCGGGTCAGGTCGGGGTCCACGGCCGGGTCGAGGCGGGCGGTGAAGTCCCCGGCGGCGATCTTCTCGGCGGCGTCGGCGACCGCCGTCAACGGCCGCAGGCCGTGCCGGGTGGCGTACCACCCGAGGGCGGCGCCGGACCCGGCCACCATGATCGCAACGGTGGTCAGCGCGAGAGCCAGCACCTGGAACGTCTGCTCCAACTCGATCAACGAGTTGACCTCGAAGTACGTTGCCGTCGCGGACAGGGGCACCCCGACCACCAGGGCGGTCTGGCCGTTGACGCGGACCCGCTGCACCGCCGGCCTGCCAGCCGCGACGACCCGCCGCAGGTCGTCCGGGATGGCGGTGGTGGTGCCCGGGTCGGCGGTGCGGGCGTACCACTCGCCGTCCAGGTGCAGCACGGGCCGCCGGCTGCCGCCGGTATCCAGCGACCGGAGCACCTCCACCACGTCGGGGGTGTCGGTGTCCAGGCCGGCGCGGACGACAGCGGCGTCGAAGTAGGCGGCCCGCAGTGCCGTGCGTTCCCGCTCGTCGATCAGGGACCGGCGGGTCAACCCGTAGGAGACGAGCGCCATCGACGCCGAGAGCAGCAGCGCGCCGACGGCGAACGCGGCAGTGACCCGGGTACGCAGACCGAGCCGTCTCATCGCTGCAACTTGTAACCCAGACCCCGCAGGGTCACCAGGTGCTTCGGGTTCGCCGGATCCGACTCGATCTTCTGCCGCAGCCGGCCGACATGCACATCGACCACCCGCTCATCACCGTTGTCATACCCCCAGACGCGGCTGAGCAACTGCTGGCGGGACAACACCCGGCCGGCGTGCTCGGCCAGCTCGCAGAGCAGCCGGAACTCGGTGCGGGTGACCGGTACGGGTCGGCCCGCGCAGCGTACCTCCCCCGCGTCGGGGCTGATCTCCAGTGCACCGAAGGCCAGCACGGGCACCGGCTCCGGCACCGCGACCGTGCTACGGGCCCGGCGGCGCAGGGCGCGCAGCCGGGCGGTCAGTTCCTTGATCGCCACCGGCTTGACGACGTAGTCGTCGGCGCCGGCCTCCAGTGCGGCCACGATGTCGTGGGTGTCGTCGCGGGCGCTGACCACGACGATCGGCACGTCGTCGTCCCGGCGGATCTGCCGGATGCACTCGAAGCCGTCCAGGCCGGGCAGCATCAGGTCGACAAGCACGTAGTCGGCCGGAGCGCGGCGTTGGTCGCGCAGCCCCTCCTCGGCGGTGGCCGCACCGACGGCCTCGTAGCCCTCGTCCTCAAGGGCGAGCAGCAGCGCCAGGCGGATCCGGTCGTCGTCCTCGATCACCAGTACGGCCGTCATACCCGGCATCATCCCCAGACCACGGGCCTGGCGACCAACCCTGACGACCGGCCCACGGATTTGTCACGCAACTGTCATACATCCGCGCGGTGACCGCCAAGTGGGCACGGCACGGTCGTAGGCGACCGGGTCCGTGACTGGGAGGGGCACGCCTGTGACAGCGCCACCGGCACCGACGCCGTGCACGTTACCGCTGGTCGAGGTAGGCGTCACCGAACTCGACCTGGACTGCCTGCCGGCGGCCGGAGCCGTATTCGACAAACTGCTGACCCTGCGCCCCCGGCAGATCATCGTCGACCTGTCGAAGTGCCAGCACATTGACGCCGCCGCGATCGGCCTGCTGCTCGATGTGCACCGGCGGCTGGCGCGTACCGACGGTGTCCTCACCGTCCGTGACCCGAATCCCCGTATCGAACGCATCCTGCACAGTGCCCGCCTCGACCGGGTGCTGCGGATCGTCGCCAGTCCCCCGTCGGGCCCGCCCGTCCCACCGGCACAGGAGCAGCAGCCTGATTCGGCGCAGCCGGCGCTGACCGGTCATGGCCGAACGTCCGTGCGAGGCCCACACCGACAAGCCCGTTAGGCAGATCGACGTCGGCGCGGTCCCCCTCCCCGCGATCGACGACAGACAGCGTGGGCTATGCCGGAATCCTGAAGCGCAGGCTTCCGGAGCATCGGTCCACCCCCCGGAAGGACACCAGAATGACAGTCGTCCCGGACGACCACCTGATGACACTGATCTGCGACACCTGCGGCGATTCCGTCCGGGCCAGCGCCTGTGTGCTCCCCGACGCCGAGGTCGTCTGGACCCTGGTGTCCGAACAGGGCTGGAGCGGCTCCCCCTTCGCCACCGGTCCGCACCGTTGCCCGCACTGCAGCCTGCTGCCTACCTCTGGCGGCGGTAGCGCACAGTGCGACAACCACGGTCCAGGCGGCATCCTCGGCATCGACCATCTCGACGACGTGACAGTCGTCGTCGTCACCGGCGACATCGACCTCGACACCGGTGACACCCTGCGCGCGGCCCTGCGCCACGCGGCCGACATGGGCGGACACGTGGTGATCGACCTCACCCGGGCGCACGTCATCGACTCCACAGGTCTCGGGCTCCTCGTCCGCGCCCACTGTGATGCCCGCGATCGGGGGGTCACGCTGTGTCTGGCCGCGCCGTCGCGGTTCATCCGTACGGTCCTGCACACCATGCGCCTGGAGGCAGCGTTCCCGATCTTCGACAGCCGCGACGATGCCCTCGTTCAGCTGTCCGGGCGGACGCGGTCAGGTTCTCCGGTCTCCGCGGCCGTGACAACCGCCC